>NZ_NHNG01000324.1:0-3333 GCF_002287155.1 Arsenophonus sp. ENCA | reverse complement strand
AAATCTTGAATCAGCGAAAGAGCATGGTTGAACCTGTGTTTTCAGCATTGCGGGGAATTCAGGGTTTGGAACGTTTCCGGCGTAAGGGATTATTAGCGGTAAAGCTCGAATTTACCCTGCATGCAATGGCCTATAACTTATCAAGAGCGGTTGCTCTGATATTATGGATGATTTTCAGTCTATTATTTGTACAAACTAAAATCAGAAAAAGAGAAAATCTGCACGGTGGGATATTGTTGAAAAAAAAATTCCACCCCTTTTGCGACAGCCTCTTAATGGGTGGGGGCTGTATAAGACCATTTCTCGCCCAAATTCTGACGGTATCCATCCGGCGTGGCCTGTCCCTTCGAGCGTTCCATTCCGCTAAAGTAATCATGTTTATTTATCCTCATTCAAAAACTCACACTATTATCGGGCGCTTCATTTCCCCACAAAAACAAATAGCCTAAGCACGAATGATTATCTTCGTTCTTTGTTAGGTCAGGGCATATGATTTGTTGGGAAGAGTATTAGGATTTATTTGCTGCGCTGTTTTATGCTTTGTTTTGGTCTTACCAGGGTGGGTCTGCGAGTATCAGGTCATACTTCACTTCATCTCCTAAACATACCAGCTTTTACTTTTATGCAAGTCGTCTATTTTTTCTAAGACAGTGATTTTATTACCGCCATTTCCGGTTAATGTTTTACTTTCTCCATCGGTATCAAATTGATATATCAATCCTTTGTTTGTTAATTTTTTCTCCTTCAATCTAATTATTTTCATCATTTCACCATGATAAATAACCTGCATCCCTGCTTTGACATGGTGTAACGTTGTTCGGTATTCATGGATATTATTCATAGGATTATTTCTATTATTGATTAAATAAATGTAAATTTGATCAAAAATTGATCATTTATGAATTGTTTGTGGTAGTGTTGTTGCCGTTGTGTGTTGGTATCCACAACATTTTCCCTGGTGTTGGCCAGACTTGCGCTGGTCTTTTTTTGCTTGGCATTATTCACTAATAAGAACGGATAATTTTCCAAGTCCTTTTGGCGTAATTCTTACCTGTTCAGTTAACTTTTCCGAACCGTCATTTCTAGCAACGACAGTCACTTTATGCTCGATTAAATCCTGCTTGATTTTATCCTGATAGCCAATCCAACTTTTTCCACCAACACGCCGATAAATCCAATCATGTCCTTGTAACCATGAAAAAAGTGCTTTGGGTTTCATTTGGAGTGATTTTGCCGCATCAGTAATACAAAGCGAGCCTTCTGAATAGCTGATTCGTTTTAGTGCTTCGACTTGCGGTTTCATTTCATCGACTTTGTGTTCAAGTGCAATAACTTTTTCTGTGTAATTGAGTAGCAGCCCTCGCATTGCTGATGGATTATTTAGTATTTTAACAGGGTTGACAGCTTCTAATGCTTTTCTTTCGCATTCAATAAAATACTGTCTGGCCTGTTTCCCTTTTTCGTTACGCTCAACCATTGATAGCTCTTTCGCCATATTGATAGAGATTGCATACTCTTTAAGCACGCGTTGTCGAGATTTTGCACTCGCCAGTTTTGGCGAGCTCAAATTTTCAACAATAATGAAATCATTGCCCTCTACAAATTCATATTGCTTAATTCTATCTTTTATCCAGTTGGAAAAATCTTTACCAATTTCCAGGAATAAATGTAAATCACGAGCATTGACTGTTTGGATTAATTCACCATTGATATTTTTTGTTTCGATGTTGATTAAATTTTGCATAAGGTGATCCCTCAAAGTTAATTGATGAATGAGTATTAATTAAGTGGAATAGGTCAGGTGGGTAATGATTTCTTGTTTTGCAACTATTTCTTCAAAGTATCGATAAATACTCCCAAATAAACCATAAGAGCTGGCACTAGCATGATGCCAATAACCAGTAGCTCTTGTCCCCCAAAATGAATATTGCCTAATTCACCACGTTTAAACCTGATTTGTGGGTCAATGACGGCATCGGCGTGCGCAATGTGACCAACTATGAGTTCGAAGGCGAATGCTGCACTAATAAACAATAATGTTGTGATTAATAATTTGATGATGTTAAGTTTCATGGTTGAACCTCGATGAAATTAGCTTATTTCTTAACGCAAATCGCTTTAGCGTTAATATCCTTGAAAGTCTCAAATTCCCGCTCAAACTGTTTAGCGGCGAATTGGCACATATTTTCAGTGTCAAATTCCTGAGTATGAACACTTGCAAAGTTACTTGAGGCATAAGGGCTGGCGTACATAGCCAGGATTAATATCCACATGGTAATTTCCTGTTATTAAAAGGCGTTGAGGTCAGTATCTGGCTGCGGAGTATTAGCGAAAGTGTTTGTTGGTTTACGTTCGTCTTTATCTTTTAGAGTACGTAATAGATTTTTAACAGCTTGAGCGGGTTTGTTTTCAACTTTTTCTAAAAGCGTTTGCTCAGTGTTTGCTACAAATGGCATACGGATATCAAAGCTGTAACTTTCATCGCCATTTTTCTTCGTTCTTAGAACTTTTTGTAAAGCAAGTCCTACTTTTTTGCCATGGAATTCTGGTGCAACCAGGTTATTGTTGTGGACAACCGAGGTTACTCGCTGAATTCCAATAAGCCTGTTGCTCAATAGCAAAATTAATTGTGACTTACAAAAAAACCAGCTATTGATGATAAAATAATCAATTTTTGAATTAAAAATGACCTATATAAGATTAAAAAATAACCTATTTTTGTGTTTTTTAGATGTATCTAACTTGTTTTTATTGAAAGCAGTTTTATTTCACTATTGAGCAACAGGCTTTTTCTTATTTTCAAGAATCGCTAGCATGCGCGGTTGATCGGTTGCGGGTAGCAATTTTTCATGGATTTCGCTTTTACGTGAGGAAAAAGGGGTGTCATGAAATGCATTCCACATCATTATTTCGGAGGTGATCGCATCGAAATCTGAGTCAAGGATATGAAAGTGTATTTTGTGGGTGGCAATTTCCCCGTTAACCGCCCAGCGGGTTATTTGGGTGAAGTTGGTTAATTTTTTATCGGTTTCAATAAAAATACCGTTAATTGCCTTGCGACCTTTTTTCCGGCAAGCAATTTGATAACTTTTATTTGGGTATGGTGTACGGGCAACAATATCAACGTCACCCTTTAATGTGAGGTTTAATTCTGGTACGGATACATCAATCAAATCAAGTTGAATCTCACTGTAACGTAAATAATATGTATTAGTCTTAACTTAATCTGACAATTCTGATTTAAAAAAGAAAGTTACCGGTTTTAATTAACATCATTAGATAATTAAATAAAAGGTAATTTTATGTATCAAACAAATAATCCTATCATCAAAC
>NZ_NHNG01000465.1:0-3345 GCF_002287155.1 Arsenophonus sp. ENCA | reverse complement strand
AAACCTGTAAAAGTAGTGACATTTTCCAGCCTCAGCCAAGCACTGCTCAATACGGACCCTTTTAAATGTATTCTGTGTGGCGGGAAAATGGTCTATCAGCGGGTCTTGTATGGGCTGGTAACAAAGGATCTGGTTGCTAACGCAGTGGAAATAGCGCGAATGCGTTACGTGATGTAATGCAGGGAAGATCTGCCTGAATTCAGCAAATTCGTTCAAAAATCAGTCGATTAGCCAACAAATAATGATCTCACTCCCTCTTGTGCTGAAAAAAACAGCAAATCTTACCGACTGTGATCCCTATTTCATAAGGCCTCAGGATCTTTGAAATTCCTAGGCGTTCAATTTGGCTTTTTTGTTTTTTCGATGTTCAAGATAATCTTGCCAAACTGATTTGCTAGGCTCCTGTTCAAACAGGGATAAATCAAATTCAGATTTTTTCGTAAGAGGGACTATAGGGTGTTTATATATATTTTCTTTACTTTCTTTCTCTTTCTTCTTTTTCTCTTTCTTTTGTGTGTAGCTGTTTCGGCTACACTTATATGTAGCTGGTTTGGCTACACTATCGCTGTTTTGGTGCTCTGTAGCTGCTTTGGCTACATTTTCATTACAAGATGATGTTTTACAAGGATTTTTCTTGTGTTTATTGATTGTAGCTGATTTAGCGACATTTTTTATTACTGATTTAGCTACACTGTAGCTGTTTTGGCTACACTGTTTTGTCGCTGATTTAGTAACACTTGATGAAAAATTCCACGCTTGAAAATCTTGATTTATACCAATTTTATCACCGAACATTGAAAGCATTTTTAATTTAATCAGTTCTGATTTTGCTTTATTGATATGGGTGCGATGAATACCCGTCATTTCACTAATTTGCCTATCTGTTATGCGATCGAAATCTTTTCCCCAACCAATAGTCCGACGGTGAATGGCATCAAATATTTTGTATTGTCTGAATGTAATAGGTGCAAGTAGTAACGCTTCTTTGAGTTTATTGTCCCATTTGGTCACGAGTTTCGCACCAATAAAAAAACGCTCTATTTTTAAGTTTAATTCAGCATGATATATAAATAGTCAAAACCTTATAAATCAAATACAACTTATTGTAATTTAAGAAAATTTATGTTTTTTAGTAACTTGCAGATTAATCATTGCTTTTAAGCCATTTTTAGAATTTTATATGCCTGTGCGAAACTCGTGTATCAATCACATCCAGTAAATCTTGTTTTACCACGGTTTCGTACAATCGATAGCGGTGATAAATTTGGCGTGCCAGTTTAATGTTGCGCACAATTGGGATACAGATCTCTTTGGCATAGGTTTGTACCGCCAGTGCATATTGGTTCGCCATGCGAACTGCTATCAGCGGTAATATGCTATTGTCAGGATCAAAATAAATACCGACGGCAATATGGGTCGGATTGGCTAATATCATTGATGATTGTGCTATTGCTTGTTTGGTTTCAGCGTTAAGTAGCTCTTGATGAGCTCCGCGACGGGCCGATTTTATTTCTGGATTACCTTCATTTTCTTTGTATTCTCGTTTTACTTCATGCTTTTCCATTTTCATATCGTTGTGATGGAGAAAATATTCACACAGGGCATCTAACAACAAAATAGGTAGTGAAAATAGCAAAAAAAAACAAAACAAATTTCAGCGTTAAGATACGCCAATCATAAATAATATGCCAAATCGTTTTTCGTTGGGTAAATAATAGTGTCGATTGATATGATTGAATGAAAAAATAACAACTACTGATAAAAATAGTAATGCTTTGAGCAGGTTTTTGAGCGCTCGTTTATCTACTAGCCGTTTTATTCCTTGCACGATATCCAGTTTTTTAAAATCTAGTTTAATAGCTTCGGTTGCCAGGATAAATTTTGCTTGGATCAATGATGGGATAATGGCAGCTAATGCGCTGATAAAAATCACCGGTAGGACAGTCGATAAAAATAATGATATTAATGCATTGATAAAACTTTGCGGGTTAATATTGTATGGATTTAACAAAAAATGTTGATAAAAATCAATAAATTGCTTAAACTCGAGATAAAATCCTAATAAACAGATACCAGCAAAATAGGCACAAGCGGAAACTAAATCTTTGCTTTTAAAGGATTGGCCTTTTTTAGCTGAATCACGTAATTTTTTGGCTGTTGGTTTTTCTGTTTTTTCTGCCATCAGTTACCCACTATAATTATTGATGAAATTGACGGCGGGAGCACTGAAATAAGTGTTTGTGGTAGCGTCGTATTGAACAGAATAAATAGCAGGCTAAAAGCCACGATGCTTTTAAGAGTCAACGATAAAGAGAATGCGTTTAATTGCGGGCAAAATAATGAATAAACGCCCAAGCCGATTTCTAGTATAAATAGAGCGATTAATATCGGCGCTGATAGGGTTATTGCTAACATAATGAAACGGGTTAACCATTTGCCTAAAGCGAATAAATCAACATGAACAATTGGGCGACCGATAGGTAATTGTTGGTAACTTTCGGTTATTGTGGCGATGAATTCGAGCATACCGCCTTGATTGAGAAACCATGCAACACAGAACATATTGATTAATGACGCAAGTGAAGAAGATTCAGAACCGGTCGCTGGGTCAAGCATATCGCCAATACTGGCTCCCCTTTGATTATCAATGAATTCACCTATCGCTGAGGCTAGCCAAAAAGGTGTCGCCATCAAGATACCCATAGTTAAACCGATAAATAGTTCAACAACAGATAATGCAATGAATTGACTGGTTGATTGCCATGTTGGGATAACTATCAATGGTGATAAACAGAGAGTAAGTAATAAAATGATAATTCCTTTTAAGGATAAATTGGTCAGTATGCGATCACTCAAAAAAGGCAACATAAAAAATAGTGGCGCCAAATGGGCAAAAATTAATAAATAATTGAATAATGAATTTTGTAGTTGTAGATAGAGTTCTATCATTGTGGTCAGATCCCAGTGGTGAGACCTAAATTGAACATTTCAGTGGCATAAGAGATCACTTTTTCTGCCAACCAACCGGCTTGCATTAATAAGCAGATAAAAACAGGGCCCATTCCCAGTCGAAACGCAACAAACCCATAAAACGTTATGCAGCCATTAGATGAGCTAAAAATACTTCATTTGGAGAAAAATAGCCCAACGATTTTCGTCCCCGAGTATTAAGTATGTGCTCAAGTTCTGCAATCTCGTTGTCCGTGACTGAGTTGAAGTCCGTTCCTTTTGGGTAAAAACGGCGGATAAGTCCGTTACTGTGTTCATTTAAACCACGCTCCCATGAGTGATAAGGCCTGGCAAAGAAGACATTAGCACCGGTGATCTCAGTTATCTGTTTATGCA
>NZ_NHNG01000311.1:0-3436 GCF_002287155.1 Arsenophonus sp. ENCA | reverse complement strand
AGGCAAACGGCTATAGGAGCCAGATTCAGCGTAAAGGCCATCGAAACAAACCGTTGTCCAAGACTCAGCAAGGGCGAAACCACAGGATTGCAAAGACTAGGGCACGGGTTGAACATGCATTTGCGGCGATGGAACAAATGGGTAGAAAACTGATCCGCACCATTGGACAGGTGCGCGCTAATTTTGCCATGACGATGATGGCAGCATGTTACAACCTAAAGCGGTTGGCGTACTTCCAGAGCGCGTGCATCGTGGCTTTCTGACGCCCAGAATGGGTCAAATGGCCCTAGCCAGGGCAATGTGCGATAGAATCAGTAACGTGATAATCAAAAAAAATCTAATTATTTAGAATGAAAGCCAAGGGTTAATTGAAAATCTTGAGTTTTTCGAGGTGCCCTGACAGGGGTTGCCTCTCTTCATGCCATTGACAGGCAACGCCGGAAAAGAAAAAATCCTTATCATCGGGTAGAATAATCTTATATTCATTTTCTTTTTAATTTCACTTAAAGTTTTAATAATTGATGACAAAGCAAGAATTATCAGCCATGAATATGGCGGGTTTTATCAAAAGCCAAACATTAATACTCTTAGATAAGCTCAATCAACTTAATCTGGATGATTGTGCAGATGAGTGCGAAGATTTGCACGACATGGCAGAAGCACTTTATTTTAATTTAAAACGGACACTGGAAAGGTGATAATTTACGCTTATGCTTTTGTGGCGAAAATGGTACAAATTTTTCTATAAAATGTCCCTAATTTATTTTAATTAATTACAGGAAATAGCATGAAGTTTAGTTATAAATCTTACTTGTTTTTATTGTTATTCAGCTACACCTTAAATGCATTAGCCGATGTTACCGTAATAAAAAAGGAAAATATCAAAAACGAGAAAATTACATCGGCCAAGATAATTTATCATGGAACTATTACTCCAGAAGAAACCATGGAATTGATTTCAGTGATTGATGAAATTAATAACAATTATCCGAAAACAAAAGATATAAAATTATATATAAACAGCTTCGGTGGCAGCATGGAAAGTGCTTATATGGCTTATGAAGCAATTAAACATTCTACTATCCCTGTTATTACAATTAATACTGCGATGGTTGGTTCTGCTGCATCAATCATTTACTGTGCTGGTCAAAGTCGACTTTCTTTTCCGTTAGCAAATTTTGTGTTACATCCTGCGGGTACGCCTAATTTTAAAAGTGAATTTATCAGGCCGAACGAAATAGAGTTACTACGTAAAGATGTGGAAATTGGTAATGATTTTTTTCGAGGCGTTTATCAAGAATGTAGTAACTTAAAAAGTGAAGAGTTACAGAAGATTCTTTTTAGTGAAGACTCCAGAAAATATATTTCAACGAATAAAGCACAGGAATTAAAAATTGCTACAGGAGTTGCCGAGGGGATAATCCCATCAGATATTTCTTACTATATCATTAACAAAAGAAAAGACTAACTGTATTCAGAGAGTGTAAAATAAAATCTGATTGTGTAATTATTTATCTTTGTGGGTTTTATTTCTTCTAAAATCCACAAGGCTAATGACGGGTGCTTTCCTTCTTTTCTTTTTGCGTGGCTTTATAACCGGAATGTTATTATCATAAATAAACATAACAGGGGTATCATTTTCATTCTTAATTTCAATCTTATCAAAATTAACATTTTCACCGTGAAAATAAAGATTAACACCGGAGAGAAATTCAATGTCATAAAATTGTAATTCCTCAATCGCTTCACAAATAGCCTTCGTAAGACTTTGTTTATTCCAGCGACCCGTAAATTTTATTCTCATTCATTTTTCCCGCTTTTATTTTCTGATAATGTTGGTAAATTTTATTTGCATAGTGGAAACGATTTTTAATTGATGTATTGGTATTTTTCATTCCAGCGTTATACATACCAACGGCTAACCAATGTTTACCGTAGAGAGCAAAGTTACGGCTTAAAATCATGGCACCAATATGAATATTTAAACAAGGATGATTAATTAAGTCTTTTTCAGATAATGCAGGATATTCTTTTTTAATGGCATTAAAGGTTTTGCTATTAATCTGCATAATCCCTAAATCAAGTGAACCATCTTTATTTTTGTTTTTTGCATGGGGATTAAAGTTTGATTCTTGTCTGGCAATGGCTCTTAAATAATCGGGGTCAATTTGATAATAGTTTCCTGCTCTATCAAAACAATCGGCAAGTGATAATTTTGAGATAACAAGACAAAACAGCAACATTAAATTTTTTATCTTCATCACAATACTCTTTATTTAATGATGAGCAAGAAGGAAATATTTTTAACCTATCTAGCTTCCCCGTTTATTGGTTTAAACCAGAACAATTAGGCATATTGTCGCCCCTATAAAGCAAAAAGGTTTTTTAAAGAAATACCAATAAAGACTATCAATGTTACCTCACCAAATCCGCTTTTTCTACTACTAACTCACACCAGACGCAAAATAAATTTTGCCTAATTTTATATTTAAATTTTAGATACTTATGTAATAATAGCTTTTTTTATAACCAATAAAAATGATAAGTCAAAAATATTTTTTAAATAAGTTATGGCTATTTTTAAATAAATTCATGTTTTTTAATAAAAAAACATCAAAATAAAGTTTTTATTAATTTATTATTAAGTTTTAACTTAATTTAAAAATAGTTTTAAAATGTGATATAAATCAAAATTTTTCATAAAAAATAGTTATTAATTAATTTTAATATAGTTATAACTTAATTATATAATACGCAATTACATGTAAATTTAATTCATTTCTTTTGAGGTTTGAAAATGAAAGGCGAAAAAAATCATCCTGTTCTGTTAAAAATTCCTTTTAGTATTATGGATTTTATCGATGAAATGGTCGATGAAAAATTAAAAGATGGTGAAAATAAATCTACGGCAAACCGGACGGCGGTTGCATTGGAAATACTAAAAATAGGTGTCAGAGTTTTAAAGAAAAAAAATGAACAAGGTGGCAATAAGGATATTACCTTGGATGAAAAACTCGCTTTAATTGCTGATGCCGTTCTTAAATCCGAATTAAAGCTCGATTCGATGTTTGAATTTGCTCATAAGCGTCCACAGGATATTGATGATAACATGATTAAAGCATTTGGTTATCAAGCTGTGAAAGAAAGAATTAACGAAGTGGATTATAAAGTTAGTCATTTTTTCAGGCAAAAATAAAATCACGCTTTTTTATTTAAAAGCCCCTGATTTTAGGGGCCTAATAAGGTTATTTTTTGTGTTCAATAACTTCTGGTTGAGATTTTTGACCAATAGCAATTTTTTGTGGTTTCTGTTCTTCCGGTATTTCATAATTAAAAATTAATGTTAGCAATCCATCGGCTAAATTGGCATTTTGGATCCTTATGCGATGGTCAAGGTCAAAACTCATCGAAAATCCTTTTTTCTCAATACCTTTAT
>NZ_NHNG01000178.1:0-3441 GCF_002287155.1 Arsenophonus sp. ENCA | reverse complement strand
ACATTTTCCAGCCTCAGCCAAGCACTGCTCAATACGGACCCTTTTAAATGTATTCTGTGTGGCGGGAAAATGGTCTATCAGCGGGTCTTGTATGGGCTGGTAACAAAGGATCTGGTTGCTAACGCAGTGGAAATAGCGCGAATGCGTTACGTGATGTAATGCAGGGAAGATCTGCCTGAATTCAGCAAATTCGTTCAAAAATCAGTCGATTAGCCAACAAATAATGATCTCACTCCCTCTTGTGCTGAAAAAAACAGCAAATCTTACCGACTGTGATCCCTATTTCATACGGCCTCAGGATCTTTGAAATTCCTAGGCGTCGAGGTGCTAAATCATGGCCTAGCGTGACACCTGATAGCGTCTTGATTTGCTGCGCCAGCGTAGAGGCATCCTGCGCAGTACGCCGTCCCGCCTTCCACATTTTCTGTATCGATTCCACCAGACTTTTGCCAGACGAGCCGGGCTTTAATATCACGGAGATATCGCCCTGTAGAAGACGAGACGCTGCCGCGATCCCGCTATCGATGGTCTCAAAAGCGTGAGTCATTTTGCTTACCATGTCTTTGGTGCGGGCCAACACGCCAGCCTGTGCAAAATCCGGCAAGCCTTTTAAGCCTACGTTAGCAAACGCCTCTCCGATGCGATCATTCAGGGCTGAACTGGAAGAAATGAGCGTTTGGCCTGTCGCAACACCTGCCGTTGGAAAAGATAGCTCTCCCGCCTCAACCACGCTAAAACTGACACGACACATACGGCCTTCGCGTCCGCTATGGCTGACTCTTACCTCGCCATCAATACAAACGGCAATTTCGCCGTAGTAGGGATGTACCAGTGTCCCTGGCCCTGGCGTGTCGATAGCCGCAATAAGCCGATCTCTAGCCTCGAAAAAATCATCACCAACCAAATAAGCGCCAATGTTAAAACGCCTGGTTGCACGCCCTAAGTCTTCTGTATACGGCTTGTCGCGATTGGGATATTCATGCACCTGTACGCGCCGCCCAAACGTCCCCTCGTCGTCTTCTACCTGAAACGGTACGCCGCGAAAGGATGCTGGACGCAGGTTAGCTTTCCAGTGAGTCATGGCGACTTCCTTAAAACAAAAACCGCCCAAAGGCGGTCATTAAATATATTTTTCATGTTTCAGACGTGCAAAAGGCGAGAACTGTTGCAAAACAGTCTCGCCTTCGGCACTCTGTTTCTATGAAGTACAGGAGGTACTTGCTAGGAAGCAGATCTCAACAATCACATCCTAGCAAGGCTGGCTAGCCTTGTCACTACCAGTTTAATACCATTCAACGACATTAAACCGATACCTCCACCCTAGAAGCTCAGGTCACAGCCCCGGACTCCGGCAGGATAAACAGGCAAATGGTGGGATTAAAATCCTAACCAACTCGGGAAAGAAGTTGGCTCTACCCCGTCTCACGTGAACGCATCACGTACCTGATAAAGTGAGCATCTAGGCAGAAGTTGAGGTTACGCGGATTGTCTCGGTCTGGCGCGTATCCCACAAAACAGTACCTTAACCTTAAAAGCAAGATCGCCTCACCACGCTCCGTCTAGGGGCTGGTCAGAGTAGCTTTCAAAGGACAAGGTTAACAACCAAACACCAAAAAGCCAAACCACTGCGGAAGGGCTTCGCCCCCTCTACTGGGTACCCACCCCGGGGGCATTAGGCTTGCTATGGGAAATTTTCAATATTGTGATAAGCGTCACATTTTGATGTTATTGTCTGGCAAAGCGGTTATAGCCTTTATAGGTAAAATCCAGGTCAAACCAGGACGGTTGCTTACCTTCTGGTTTCACCGTCATACCAAGCGGTGCGTTGTTGAAATCAACTTGCAATTGCAACTTTTGTTCTCGTGACGGCACAGACAACCTGAGCTTCTCGATAGCTTTATCCTGGGCTTCGGATCTCGTGTTTTTCGTCGGGAGATGTTGGGCAAAAGGTGAAGGCATCAACCCAATCGTATTAGATGCTTTTTGGGGTGAATTTTCTGTCTTTGGCGGAAGCAGACTTGAGGAAGAAAACGGTGATTGTGTTAATCTGTAGTAGCTCAGACTTGATCTGACAGTTACCGGTTATTTATACAGTATCTGTCAGGCTAAATTTGATTTAAATCTTTTTCTCTCCAAATTTGTTTTCCATCGTGTAAAGTTGCTATGGGTGTTCGACCGCAACACATTTTTCCTTGATGAGTACGCTGGTTATTGTATTCCTCTAACCATTTATCTAAATCAGTTTGTAATTCCTCTAAATTACCGTAGATTTTCTTACGAAAAACTACCTGGTAGAACTCTTGTAATACGGTTTTATGAAAACGTTCACAAATTCCATTAGTTTGAGGCGAGCGTGCCTTAGTTTTTGTGTGATCAATATCGTTGATAGCCAGATAAAGTTGATAATCGTGATGCTCAACTTTACCACAATATTCACTACCTCTGTCCGTCAGTATACGTAATATCGGTAATCCATGTTGGGCATAAAAAGGCAGAACCTTGTCATTTAATAAATCCGCAGCAGTTATCGAACTTTTCGTTGTGTAAAGTTTACAATGAACGACTTTGCAGTAAGTATCAATATAAGTTTGTTGGTAGATACGACCAACACCTTTTAAATGACCAACATAAAAAGTGTCCTGCGACCCCAGGTAACCCGGATGTGCTGTTTCAATCTCACCACTGGCTTCATCATCCTGTGCTTTCTTTTCTAACGCGGTGATTTGTGATTCTGACAGAATAATCCCTTCCGTTGCTATTTTATCTTCAAGCGCTTTCAGACGTTTTTTAAAATTTTCCAGATCATGACGTAGCCAAACAGAACGAACACCACTACCCGAAACAAAAATGCCTTTTTTTCTTAGTTCATTACTACTGCGGTGTTGTCCATGTGCAGGGTATTCAATCGCATACTCAACCACCGCTCTTTCAATCTGTTCATCTACTCTATTTTTTACGTTAGGTACCCGTCGATTTTGATTAATTAAGGCATCTATACCTCCATCGTCGACAAGTTCCTGATAGCGATAGAAAGTATCTCTGGATACCCCCATAATCTTACAGGCTTTTGATACGTTATGAAGCTCTTCAGCAAGATTAAGTAAGCCGACTTTATGTTTGATGATAGGATTATTTGTTTGATACATAAAATTACCTTTTATTTAATTATCTAATGATGTTAATTAAAACCGGTAACTTTCTTTTTTAAATCAGAATTGTCAGATTAAGTTAAGACTAATACAGATAAACTGCTTTTTATTTTATTGTATTTAAAATGTTATCCGACCTATGATTTGCAAGGACTTCTTTTTGGTTTAGATAGAACCCGGGTATGTCGCTGGGTAAAAATATTATTGCCGGTTTTAGAGATGACCTTGGGGCGAGAATGTGTTTTGCCCGCTCGTCAAATTCGCTCTGCTGAGGAATTTTTTCGCGCCTTTC
>NZ_NHNG01000463.1:0-3702 GCF_002287155.1 Arsenophonus sp. ENCA | reverse complement strand
TTTGACAAACTTACGTTTGGTGTGAGATGGCGATTCCAGTTTGCGAGTAAATACGGTCATAAAAGATCTGCGTTTAAAACGAATAAAGCAAATTTTAATCGATAACATGAGCTTTTGCGACAGCCTCGAGATGCCGGAGTATTAATTAAGATACGTGCGGTTTTCATTTTCTCGCCGAAATAATTAACTCGCTCAGTTTGATTGTCTTGATCAGTATAAAGACATGAAGTATGGCCAATACCACCCATCTCAACCAATTTTTCTGCTTTTCCAACGGCATCAGCAAAATCTTTAGTATGGTACATGGCAAGTAATGGTGAGAGTTTTTCATGGGCAAAAGGTTCTCTCTCATCTGTGGCTTTTACTTCTCCGATTAAAATTTTAGTATTTAACGGCACTTGTATGCCGGCTAGTTCAGCGATTTTTACCGCAGGTTGACCGACAATAGCCGCATTTAAATTACCATTTTTTAAAATAATGTTTTGTACTGCTTTAAGCTCTTTACCTTTTAATAAGTAACCGCCATGAGTGACAAAACGTTCGCGCACTTGATTGTAAATTTCGTCCACAATGATAACTGATTGCTCTGACGCGCAAATAACACCATTATCAAAAGTTTTTGACATTAAAATTGAAGCAACTGCACGTTTAATGTCGGCAGAACTGTCAATCACGACAGGTGTATTACCTGCACCTACACCGATGGCAGGTTTTCCTGAGCTATAAGCCGCTTTCACCATACCAGGTCCACCAGTTGCTAAGATAAGGTTAACATCAGGGTGGTGCATTAATGCATTTGAAAGTTCGACCGAGGGTTCATCTATATAGCCAATGATATCTTTTGGTGCACCAGCAGCGACAGCGGCTTGTAATACGATTTTAGCGGCGTTGTTAGTGGCATTTTTAGCGCGAGGGTGAGGGGAAAAAATAATCCCGTTACGCGTTTTTAGACTGATTAAAGATTTAAAAATGGCTGTCGATGTAGGATTAGTTGTTGGAACAATACCACAAATTAAGCCAATAGGTTCGGCAATGGTGATAGTACCAAAAGTAAGATCTTCGGACAGAATGCCACAAGTTTTCTCATCTTTATAAACATTATAAATATATTCCGAAGCAAAATGATTTTTAATCACTTTATCTTCTATAATTCCCATGCCAGATTCTTCAACTGCTAATTTTGCTAAAGGAATGCGAGAGTCAGCAGCAGCAAGAGCAGCAGCACGAAAAATTTTATCAACTTGATCCTGGGTAAAATTTGCAAATTGTTGTTGTGCTTTTTTTACACGCACGACAAGTTCATTGAGTTCAGTAACATTAGTTACAGACATAAAGATTACTCCTAATAAATGTTAAATTTTTTTAGTCAATTAGCCTAAATTAGTAGCAATATAATTAAATATGTGGTGTCATATTATATAAGTGCTGATTAGTTTTTAGTAAGCTAATTGACTTAAAAAATTCACATTATAAAAATAAGCAAAAACGCTTATTATATTTATGAGAACTCAATAGATATATAGCTTACCATTTATAAATAGTGCTAAAGTGATCTTTATCAAAAAAAGTGCATACTGAATCAATTCAGTAATAAGTTATATAAGAATAATTTCAATTAGCAATATAAGTAAATATCGAAGAATTAAGTTAGCAAGATTTTGTATGGTATCTAATTTAGAAACTTATTTTGTTATTGGAATTAGTTTTTGAATTTTAGCTAGATAAGTATGCTACGCTAAGATAAAGTGTTTTTTCTGCTAGTCTAAACATTATCTGTTTTGAATAATTAATTTTTAGCTAAGCGTTAATATTTGATTGAGGCACTCAATTGTGGTTGGTACTTTACTGGATCTTCCTAATTATATTAAGTTTTTTTTAGGTCTTTTTGCGTTAGTTAATACGATAGGAATTTTGCCTGTATTTATTAGCGGGCACCTCGAAAAACCTAAGCCGACACGAGTTTCGCACCAATAAAAAAACGCTCTATTTTTAAGTTTAATTCAGCATGATATATAAATAGTCAAAACCTTATAAATCAAATACAACTTATTGTAATTTAAGAAAATTTATGTTTTTTAGTAACTTGCAGATTAATCATTGCTTTTAAGCCATTTTTAGAATTTTATATGCCTGTGCGAAACTCGTGTCATATTAATAGCGATCCTGATTTAAAGAAAAACAAAGCGTTGCTGGAAAGCATACCTGGAATTGGTGAAATACTGAGTGCGAGTTTACTGGCTTATATCGGTAATATGTCAAAATTTAGCAACAGTAAAGAAGTCGTGGCCTATGTTGGTCTTAACCCAAAACTGCATGAGTCTGGTTTATTTAAAGGACGTAGTCGCCTATCAAAACGAGGTCATACAGAGCTCAGAAAAGCATTATACATGCCGGCTTTATCTGCCATTTCCTGTAACCCTATAATAAAAGCACAGTGGCAGCGGCTCGTATCACGTCACAAAGGAGGTAAAGTAGGCATCTGTGCGGCAATGCGAAAATTACTCCAATTAGCTTATGGTGTCTTAAAATCTGGCATCCCCTTCGATGAGAATATAGCTCTTGTATCATGATAAGAAAGACGGTATCTGATGCGTTTCACCGTTCATGGCCAGTAATGCATTAGCCATATCCGCGACACAGGCACCAAAGCGAAAGCTATGGGTTAACCAGAGACGGTCAGCATCACCAAGCAAAGGGGCATGTAATGCATCGACCGCCCCTCGAAAACGATAAATCTGTTGATGAGCATCACCCACCATCACTAACTTCCTGGTTTGACGAAACACAATATCGTGAGTAACCGGATTAGCGTCCTGCGCTTCATCAAACAAAATAACGTCAAAACGATGGGAAAGATTAGGTTGGGAGAGTTGGTACAGTTTTAAGTACATATCATGAACGACGGGGAAATTATCAGCAAGGTCAATCATTCGATGCCAGAGCCGTTCGCTCTGGCTAACAACATCAAGCCTGTTGCTCAATAGCAAAATTAATTGTGACTTACAAAAAAACCAGCTATTGATGATAAAATAATCAATTTTTGAATTAAAAATGACCTATATAAGATTAAAAAATAACCTATTTTTGTGTTTTTTAGATGTATCTAACTTGTTTTTATTGAAAGCAGTTTTATTTCACTATTGAGCAACAGGCTTATCATTAGCGGTAAATGATTTTTTAACTTGACCCATTAATATTGAAGGACAGTGACGTAACATAATCTGACTATCCACCCTGCACATAAAGTTCTTTAAGGTATCCTGAATCGCGTTTACGTATAGCCAGTCATCGCTCTGAATGGCATTAGCAATATCAAAAAGACGCAGAGAATGGGTTAATCGATTAGCGTAATTTCTACCAAAGCCAGGTCACGCCAGTTGATGAGAGGTTTTACAAAGCACATTAGCGGGAAATTTCTCGTCCGCCTTTTCTCTCACTGAGCGATTAAACGCAATGTAGAGCATCCGGAGTTCGAGATGTTTTTCAGCATATTTCACTAAGGTTGAGGTTTTTCCTGTTCGGGCAAAAGCATTAACGACAAGCTTATCGCCCTGCCAGTCAATAAACTAGTTGCTGAATAGAGACTTGCATTTTTTGTCACGCTATTGAGAATAAAAAGAGGTTTAACTTAGAGAATAAAGGTTTGAAATGATCAACAAAGAGCGGCTGTTACGAGATAATCGTTTATGTAAAGCAATCATT
>NZ_NHNG01000693.1:0-3702 GCF_002287155.1 Arsenophonus sp. ENCA | reverse complement strand
AGGTAACCATCTGGGCAGATACCGGTTTTCAAGGTATAGATAAACAGCATCCTAATACACAAATCCCAAAAAAAGGAACTCGAAAAAGACCTTTATCGCCTGAACAAAAACAAGAAAATAAAATAATCTCGGGCATCCGTATTACAGTTGAACACGCCATCGCGGGTATCAAGCGCCTCGGTTGCATGACCCAAATTTTACGGAATCGTAGACCCTTTATTGATGATACCTTCTTACTCCTTAGCGCAGGTCTTTGGAATTTCCATCTCAGAACAGCGTAAAATTTACTTCAATCACCGAAACACCCTTATTTCACTATTAAGCAACACGCTTAGTGTCATTTGCAGAATTTGATTTTGGGCTTCCTGCTGCATTTGTGCCGTACGTTTTGTGATTTCAAAATCCTGATCTACAAATCGCTGCTTTAATGCTTTTAACTGCAATTCACGCTCTAACCCGGTATTGATTTGCAACTGTGCACGAATTTCATTCGCATGAACTAACACGCTCTTCTGCGATGCATTCAGCGTTTGTCCCTTTAATCGAGTGAATTCTTGCTCGAAGACCACCAATTTCCGTTCTGAATCGAGGAGCTTTTCTTTTTCCATTAATTGCGCTTGTAAAGTCGCCGTTTGTTGTTGCAGTTGCTCAATTCGCTGACGTCCCGTATCCAGGGTTACCCCTGAACTTTTCTGCGGAGAGGCGTACAGTTTGTCGAGTCCTTTTAGTGCCTGGGTGTACTCATTTAATGTTAAACTGCCATCTTTATAGCGCTGGTTGATTTCCTGCTGAATTCTCGCTCTTTCTTTCAGTGGATCTTTGCCTCCATTTATGGCTGCATTAATTTGTGCAGCGGTTTCGATGGTATGGATGGCGAGATGTCTTTCGGTTTTCGTTAGTGCTTCCCGCTCTTCGCGTTGCTTGGCATAAATCGCTTCTTGCTTATCCTTTTCTTTTTGCAACACCTGATTATAGAGTGTCAGACTTTGTGTTGATGCCGCCATCAACACGTTAAAACTGCCGGTCAGATTATCGAGTGATTTTTTATGCGCCTGCGTTAATCGATCGCTTTCTTTAATATTTTCCTGATACTGTTTTTCGTAGGCGGTTCTTGCAAGTTCCTTTGCCTCTTCAATCTGCCCGCGTCTTTCTAATGCAGCAATTTGCTCGTAAATCGATTGCGTTAATAGCACACCATCTGCTGCGTAATTTCGCAAGGCCTTTAACGGTTGGTCACCAATAGCCGACAGCTTGCTGACCAACAAATCGACACTACCACCAGACTCCTCAAGTTTAGCGCCAAACTCCGCCACATCTTCGAGTAGCTTGCCCGTAAACCCCGCACTGGCGGCAGAAGTCAGCGCTTTATAGGCTTTGGCTGTCCCGCCTAGTCGGTCTGCTAACAGATTCAACTCAACCGTTGTTGTCGATAAAAATAATCCGCCTTTTTGAATGGCGGCATAGAAAGAGTTCTGCCTTTCTTCGGCTTCCTTAAACTGCGAATACAAATAAAATACTGATCCTGCCGTTGCCATCAAGCCAACATTGAGCGGCCCACCCATCAGATTAACAAGGTTACTGAAAGCGCCAGTTATTCCTCCGGTTACGCGTTGTAACGCACTCAACTCGGCATTTGCAGCGGCAAGTTGCTGCTTGGCTAAAGCTAATTGTCGCGTGCCCGCGGTTTCCGCTGCCTGCGCTGTCGTTAATTGCGCTGAAGCCGCAGCCGCTTTTTGACTTGTGCTGATTTCAGCCAGATTTGCTTCCGCTATTGCTCTGGCATTGGCCGCATTTTGCGCCGCATATGCCTTTTCAATTTCAGCGGTATTCAGTCCATTTTGGGCGTTGATAGCGCGCATCTTTTCAAGATCACGAGTTTCGCACAGGCATATAAAATTCTAAAAATGGCTTAAAAGCAATGATTAATCTGCAAGTTACTAAAAAACATAAATTTTCTTAAATTACAATAAGTTGTATTTGATTTATAAGGTTTTGACTATTTATATATCATGCTGAATTAAACTTAAAAATAGAGCGTTTTTTTATTGGTGCGAAACTCGTGAAGTACTTTGATGCGGGTGAATGTTACAGCAAACCGAATCCCTGGCTTCCTGAAATACTCGACTATCTCTGCGCGGATATGGATTGTATTTTGCACGAAATTGATAAGTACAGTTGAACGACAACTTATCTAACTATCTATTTTTCTTAAAATAAATTAAAGGGTTGTCGTTATGACTAACGTTACTTATGCTGATTTTGAAGCTCAGAAAGAAGAAAATAAAATTAATGTGTTTGAATTAGAAGAAGGCTACACCAGAATTTCAAATAATATCCTTGAGGCAATATTAACAGCAGGTTTAACACAGCATCAACTTTTAATTGTGATGGCTGTTCTTAGAAAAACTTATGGGTACAACAAAAAAATAGATTGGGTGAGTAATTGGCAGTTATCGGAATTGACTGGGCTATTGCCACATAAATGCTCAGCCGCTAAAAGTGCATTGCTTAAAAGAAAAATTCTGATTGCATCTGGTCGATTTGTAGGAATTAATCAATGTGTACAAGAGTGGCAAGATAAAACTTGCTTAAATGATGATTCTTTATCCGAATCAGGTAACAAAACAAGCCCTGATACAAATCAGACAGAATTAACCCAATTTGGTCATGGTAACTTACCCGAATCAGGTAAACCCATAGAGTCTTACCCAAATCAGGTAAATTTACCTCAATCAGGTAAAGAAAGTTTACCCGAATCAGGTAAACACAAAAGACAAACTACAAAAGAAAATAAAATAATAAATAACTATATATCCCCTATAGTCCCCTTAACGAAAAAATTTGAACTGGATTTGTCGAGGTTTGAACAGCTACCCAGCGAATCCGTTTGGGTTGATTATCTTCAACACCGAAAAAACAAAAAAGCGCCACTGACACAAACCGCCCTGAATCGACTGGCAACCGCAGTCAACGAAGCCAACGCGCTAGGATATTCCACCGATAACATACTGGCTGAATGCATGTTGCGAAACTGGCAAGGTTTTAACGCTGCCTGGTTGGAAAATAAAAAATCTTCAACCCGTCGTCGTGATGAGCTTGAGGCCGCCTGGAACGATACCAGTTGGGCTAATGGACTGGAGGGTGTTTTATGCAATGCGTTTCAACACTAACCGCTCAAATTCGTCGTCAGCCATCGTTTGCTCAACCAACTGGAAACACGATTAATCCACAGTTCATCAAACTGTTTAACCGATTTTTTGAGAGTCTGAAAGTGATTTTTCCAGCCAGTATTTCAGTAAGCGTGTTGCTTAATAGTGAAATAAGGGTGTTTCGGTGATTGAAGTAAATTTTACGCTGTTCTGAGATGGAAATTCCAAAGACCTGCGCTAAGGAGTAAGAAGGTATCATCAATAAAGGGTCTACGATTCCGTAAAATTTGGGTCATGCAACCGAGGCGCTTGATACCCGCGATGGCGTGTTCAACTGTAATACGGATGCCCGAGATTATTTTATTTTCTTGTTTTTGTTCAGGCGATAAAGGTCTTTTTCGAGTTCCTTTTTTTGGGATTTGTGTATTAGGATGCTGTTTATCTATACCTTGAAAACCGGTATCTGCCCAGATGGTTACCTCAGGAGGAATATGGCGAATTATATCGACTTTATCGAGTAAGCGTTTATCGTGACGGCGCCCATTTTTGCTCA
>NZ_NHNG01000526.1:0-3744 GCF_002287155.1 Arsenophonus sp. ENCA | reverse complement strand
CCTGAACAAAAACAAGAAAATAAAATAATCTCGGGCATCCGTATTACAGTTGAACACGCCATCGCGGGTATCAAGCGCCTCGGTTGCATGACCCAAATTTTACGGAATCGTAGACCCTTTATTGATGATACCTTCTTACTCCTTAGCGCAGGTCTTTGGAATTTCCATCTCAGAACAGCGTAAAATTTACTTCAATCACCGAAACACCCTTATTTCACTATTAAGCAACACGCTTATTGGTAGCGACACGCTCTTGGGCCAGAACCAGACCACCGAAGCCGAAACCAATCACGCCTCTGCCCAGGCCGGGCTGGAAGTGGCCGCCGATATCCGCGATGGCGATGCGGTGATGGTGATGAGTGCGGTGAATCAGATACTGCGCTGGCTGGTTGAGCTGAACTTTGGTGATGTGCCGGTGCCGACGTGGCGACTGTGGGAGCAGGAGACCATTGATGAGGTCCAGGCTAAGCGTGACCAGAGTCTGGCGCAAACCGCCGGCTTTTTCAGCGCGCAATACTATCAGCGTGAATATGGCCTGCAACCCGGCGATTTGCTGATGGAAAGTGCGCCACACGCCACGTCCCCCACCGCACCGCCGCTGACCTTTTCCGAGGACGAAACCGACACCGCATCCGAGGCTCAGGCGCAACTTGACCGTGCCCTGGACAGCCTGATGAAAAACGGTACCCTGGACAACATCCTGCAACCGCTGCTCACCCCGTTATTTGACGCGGTGAAATCGGGCATTTCCCCCGGCGAGCTGAGGGGAAAACTGGCTGCACTTTACCCCGAGATGCCCGCGGACGCGCTACAGGAAACCCTGGCCCGGGTGATGTTTGTTGCCAATGTCTGGGGGCGGTTACATGCCTAAACTCGACGATAACGCACTTGCGGCGCTGTTTAGCCTGCCGCCCAAACGGGTCATCGCTTACCTGAAAGCCAAAGGTTTTACCTTTTCCTGGGACTGGCAGGATGTCTGGCAAGCCGCCCATGCGCAGAGTGCGACGGTGGCTAAGGTGACACGACTGGATATCCTGCAGGACATTTATCAGGCGCTGAACACCTCGCTGGCCGAGGGGCAAACCGGGCAATGGTTTGCCAAGGAATTAACCCCGGTACTGCAGGCCAAGGGATGGTGGGGACAGCAGGAGACCACTGACCCTGTCAGCGGTGAGCCGGTCACCGTACAACTGGGCAGCCCGCAGCGACTGGAGACGATTTACCGCACCAATTTGACCACCCTGTACAACGCCGGGCGCTGGGCGGAAATGCGGGAAAATGTCGCGGCGCGCCCCTACTGGATGTATGTAGCGATACGGGATAACCGTACCCGCAAAAGCCATCTGGCGCTGCATGGCCGGGTATTTCATGCCGATGACCCGCTATGGCGCGCGCTCTACCCGCCCAATGGCTGGCGCTGTCGCTGTAGCGTGATTGCCTTGTCTGCGCGTGACGTGAAGGCGCGCGGACTCACCGTGGAAACGTCCGGCGACCGCCTGCGCTGGTCGTTACAGCTTGTCTCGCGCAAAACCGGCGAAATGCAGCCGGTTGCCCAGCTGACACTCGACAATCATACGGTGTTTTCCCCGGATATCGGCTGGTCGTATAACCCCGGTGAAGGCTATCGACCGGATTTAAGTCGCTATCAGGGGCCGTTACACCCCTTGGCCGTCAACACCCTGGGGAGACCCGAATGACCGCTACTATTCTGTCGGTTGAGATAACCGATAACGACCTGAAACAGGCGCTGAAGCAACTGGAGAAAGCCGCTTACGACCTGACCCCGCTGATGCGACGCTGGTCTGAAACGCTAAAAACGGCGACCGACCTTAATTTTGAAGAACAGGGGCGGCCACGCTGGCAACCGTCGGTCGCGGCGCTGGCCCGCCAGGGGATGACGCTCTCCCGGGACGGGTATTTACGCCGCAGCGTGATACCGGAATATGATGCGCATCAGGCCAGGGTCGGCACCAATCGTGTTTATGCCCGCATTCATCAACTGGGGGGTAAGGCGGGGCGCGGTGGCTCAGTGACACTCCCCCCGCGTCCGTATCTGCCGGTCTCCGAAGCGGGACAGTTAGACGCTGAGGTCAAACGCCAGCTGCTCGATGACGTGCTTGATTATCTGCAACAGGCCGCCCAGCGCTAAGTGCTGTCTGACGCGTTCAGGGGCTTAAATGATACAATGCGATACCTGAGCGCCTTTCGACCCTTTATAAAGCTTTATAAACCCCTTCCTGAGCGCGTTATGCCCGCTCGCAGAGGCGGTATGCGAATGCTGAAAGACAATACGCAAATGAAAAGCTTTAAAGCCCTTTAAAAGTAAAATCACGCCGCTCTGGGTAGACTGCTTCCAGGATATTAATGGAGGTGTCATGAAATCCCTGCATATTTTTACGCGCGGTCGGCATACGGATAGCCACGGGCAAGTCCTGAACGTGAGCGAGCAGGATTTACGCGCCTGCGCGGATGCTTATGATCCGGCGTTACATGAAGCGCCGATAGTGACCGGCCATCCGACGACGGATGCGCCCGCTTACGGCTGGATCAARCAGCTRTCGGCGCAAGGAYGTGATCTGCTGGCAGAGCCCCAGCAGGTTGATCCGGCTTTTTCTGAACTGGTGACGGCGGGTCGCTACAAGAAAATCTCSGCGTCGTTCTATTTACCCCRCTCCCCCAACAACCCYGCYCCRGGKGCCCTGTATTTACGCCATGTCGGTTTTCTGGGCGCACAACCGCCTGCCGTCAARGGGTTGCGCGCGGTCTCTTTTGCGGATRSCGAGGAYGGSGTRGTGGAATTTACCGAAGATCTGGATGACGGCCACGACTCGCTGCTGGTTCGGTTACGGRCGTTACTGAATCACTACGTGGGYACCCCGTCTGAACCCCCTGCGTTAACCACCWGGMCCCCGGCGTTTTCTGAGCCTGGGGTTGTCAACCCTCAGCCCACAACGGAGAGCCTCACTGTGGAAAAAACCGAAATCGAAAAGCGGCTGGAAGCCGAGAACGCGGCGTTAAAGCAACAGATTAGTGCCCATCAGGCCGAAAAGGCAGCGCAGGCCACTAAAGTCGCTCATGACACCAATGTCGCCTTTGCCGAAACACTGATGAACGATGGACGACTCGCCCCTGCGGGACAGAAGGTTGTTGTCGCATTACTGGATGCGCTGACCCACAGCGAAAAACCGCTGGAGTTTACCGAAGGCAGCCACACCCGTCCGCTGGTAGAAGCGGTCAAATCGCTGCTCACCTCATCCACCCCGCTGGTTGATTTTCGCCCACAGGCGGTGCAGGGAAGAGGCAACATGCCGCAAAACAGTTTGACCTTTAGTGAGCGCGCATCCGATCCGGATACGCTGCATCAACAGGCCATGGCGCTTAAGGCGCGTGAGTCCATCCCTTACGAAGTGGCGGTGAAGCGCTGCCTGTCAGGAGAGTCCTATGTCTGATTATTTAAAAAGCAAACGGGCAAACGACCCGGTGCTGACCCATATTGCCGCTGAATACCGCAATGCCAGCCTGATTGGGGAAAAGCTGTTTCCTCTCGTCAGGTTAGAAAAAGAAGGCGTCAAGGTGCCGACCTTTGGTAAAGGCCGCTTGGCGCTGTATGAAACCAAACGCGCAGTGGGGGCGGACAGCAATATCCTGTTAAGAGAGAAACAGGCGTTTACCGATATCGTGCTCGATGAGCATGATCTGGCGGTGCCGGTCGATCACCGCGAACAGGCGGAATCGATGTTCAAT
>NZ_NHNG01000276.1:0-3810 GCF_002287155.1 Arsenophonus sp. ENCA | reverse complement strand
TCATTGATGTATTAAAACAACAAATACAGACCACAAAAGAAAAAATAAGAAATCATATTAATAGCGATCCTGATTTAAAGAAAAACAAAGCGTTGCTGGAAAGCATACCTGGAATTGGTGAAATACTGACACGAGTTTCGCACAGGCATATAAAATTCTAAAAATGGCTTAAAAGCAATGATTAATCTGCAAGTTACTAAAAAACATAAATTTTCTTAAATTACAATAAGTTGTATTTGATTTATAAGGTTTTGACTATTTATATATCATGCTGAATTAAACTTAAAAATAGAGCGTTTTTTTATTGGTGCGAAACTCGTGAACTACACCACAGCAGCGCTCGATTTATGCGCTGCGGGCTTCGGTGCGCCGCACGTCAGACAACGCCTTTACTGGATGGCCTACGCCGATCACGCGGGACGGGAAGGATGGCAGGGAATGCCTGAATGTGCCGCTCAATGCGTTGCTGGGACGCATAGTGTGGTTAACGGGCTGGCCAACGCCTCAGGCGACAGACAGCAACGCCGGGGTAAGAGCGCCGAAATTAAAAAAGGACGGAAACCGCAATCGAATGTTAGAAGGGAGCTACCGCCCCGATTTGAAAGACATTCCTTACCTGATCAACAGTGCGCCCCCGTATCTGGAATTGCGGAAACCAGCAGCTTGCCGACTCACGGCTTCTGGCGAGAGGCTGACTGGCTCTGCTGCCGCGATGGAAAGTGGCGGCCAGTTGAACCCGGCACACGCCCGCTGGCTGATGGGATTACCAACAGAGTGGGACGACTGCGCGCCTACGCTAACACCCTCAATGCGCCACAGGCCCAGAGCTTCATCGCTGCCTGTATGTGCGCCCTCACCCTAGGCACCACTAAAACAATCCCAAACTCAAACGTCATTATTACGCCCTTTGAGCATGAGGTTACATCATGATAAAGCAAGATATGTTTTCTTTAGATAAAAAACTTAACCCACAGCTTAAACGGGTGAAAATCGCACACGAGCGTTTCCGTAATGAATGTGATGCATTTTTTAATGAAATTTCGGAACTCACCCTGTTAATCAATGATATCACTGAACAAAAGAGTCGATACAGCAACCTGCTTTATCAGACGATAAAGCCTATGTGCCGTGAGGCTGAGAAAAGTTTCAGTTTAGCTATGCATTACCTATTTGAGAATCAGCCTTATGCTGCTTATTACGAGTTCAAGGTAGTTCAACAAAATATGACCGCATTGATGGCATTACTGGATAAGGACATTACATCATGACCATTACCTGCATCAGCTGCCATCAGGCAACAAACCACCTCAATCCCATCCAGGCAAACATCACTCAACAACCGGAAAGTGGTGAGTGGGGGATTGACCTTATCCTGACCTGCCCCGATTGCGGGCAGCGATATGGTGTCTGGGTGCTTAACTGGGATATTCATCCCTTAACGGGTACGAAGGTACATTCACCCTCGACGTCAACCCCACCCCATCATCAAACACACGAGGTAAATAAACCATGAACCTTGACCTTTGGTTAGTTTTTTTAGGGGGTGCCTTGCTCAGTGCCGTATTACCCGGCGCAGGCGCTATCCTCACCCTTAACCATTCCTTCCAGCGGGGATGGCGCAAGACACTGCCGCTGATTGCCGGTCAGGCCACGGCATTAGCTTTGATGGTGCCCATTGTGGCACTGAGCACGGAAGCGTTGCGCGCTTCAGCGGCCGCCTGGCTGTTACTGAAAGGCATTAGCGTACTCTGGCTACTGTTTGCCGCCTACCGAACCTGGCGCGCGCCGGTCATCTTGGATGCCTACGCTGTTGCAGCATTGACCGGCAGCGCACAGCGGTTCTGCTGGGGTTTTCTGACCGATATCACCAACGCTAAAGCGCTCGCTTTTCTGCTTGCCACACTACCGGTCTTTCTTAATCCGGCCCAACCATTAGGGCCACAAATAACCCTCATGTCTTTGACGATGGTGATGGTCGATGCGCTGATGATGACGCTCTACGCGCTCATTGCCGCCCGCTTGCTGCCTTATTTTCAATCACCAGAAACCCGTAAACAACAAAACCGCCTGTTTGCCGGTTTCCTGGTGTTCATTGCGGTCAGCCTTTGTTTTATTGAACACCCGACCTTAATTCAGTGAAAAAGGATAAATTATCATGTGGATATTAATTTTAGCCCTATACGCCAGTCCCTATGCCGGTAATGCGTTTTCCACGCTGCATACACAGGAGTTTGACACGGCAACCGCCTGTCAACAGGCCGCCAAACAGTTCGCAGAAAAATTTGAAACGGTCAAGGATATGGATGCCAAGGCGATTTGCGTGAAGAAGTCATAGCAGAAAATAGGCGCACAATTCATTCAATTGTATAATAACGGTATTCATTTTATAATCCTTCAAAACCCGAAGGATTATTTTTTTATTCATGGCATAAGGAATCCTGACCACGACGATAAAGGAGACCCCCGATGACCCGACAAAAATACCTGCAGTTAATCCATATTGCCGCCCACCACCTCAAACTGGATGACACGACTTACCGCCAGCTGCTGCACAGGCTAACGGGAGAAACATCGGCAAAAGCCCTGAATATCAGTCAACTGGCTCGGGTGTTAGAGACCCTGAAAGCCAAAGGCTTTCGTATCCAGTCTACTCAGCCCACGACGAAAAAGCAGACCGACCGTCCGCAAATTCAAAAAATACAGGCCCTGTGGCAGGCAATGGTCGATGATGGCATCGTCCGTGATGCCTCGGCAACAGCCCTTGCTCACTTTGTTAAACGGGAAACCGGCTGTGATTCGCCTTACTGGCTGGATAACCCACAGGCCAGTCAGGTTATCGAAAAACTCAAGCAGTGGCAAAAACGCGTGGCAAGGACAACCTCATGCTAGAGAATACCTTCCGCAGCAAAGGGCCGGAGTTACTGGTTGAACTGGCCGAATGTACAACGGAGACGGTAAAATAGATTGTTCTCGACGTTGATCCCACAGTTGCCAGCCAGATAGGCGATGCTGTCGCCAATCAGATGATGCCGGCTTGGGGCGGGCAGAATCTCTATTTTCCGATGGGGCTGATGTGGAAAATTAACCAGCGCGACAGGGAGATATTTGCCGATTTCAACGGCCATAACCACCGTGCCCTGGCACGCAAGTACGAAGTCTCGCTACAGTGGATTTACTCGGTAGTCAAGCGGGTTAAGAAAGAAGAATTAAATCGCCTTCAAGGCAAACTATTTAGTGAAGAAAATGAATATTAATCAACGATATCGCCACGGCACGCTTTTTTGTGGTGATTGTATTACTATTATGAAAACACTTCCTGCCGAATCGATCCGTATCATCGTCACATCGCCACCTTATAACTTAAAAACTCGGTTGGAAATGGCATGAGAAGTCGCGGTAAAGGAAAATGAACCAAGGCAGCATTGCGTAACGGATATGACGGTCACGATGATAATCTTCCTCATCATGACTATGTTGCCTGGCAAAGGGCTTGCCTGAACGAAATGATGCGTCTGTTAAGGCCAGATGGTGTTATCTTTTATAATCATAAATGGCGGGTTCAAGCAGGATTACTACAAGACACGAGTTTCGCACAAAACTAATTTGGGTACGCTAATAAAACACGGATGTGCTCAGCAATAGCATTTTTGATTACGTCCCAATTTTGTTGATAAAGGGTTATTTTTTCAGATATACGACGTTTATGTTGTTCAAACCACGCAGAAATAGCGAGAAAAATATGATTTCTTTGCGCTCGGCTCGTGCGAGCCTGACAGCGTTCAATACCACAATTTTGTTTAACTTCTCGAT
>NZ_NHNG01000550.1:0-3888 GCF_002287155.1 Arsenophonus sp. ENCA | reverse complement strand
ATTTTTCGCGTAGCTGCTGGGTGATTTCCAGCGTTCGCGCCGCCGTCATCCTGTGCTGACGGTTCATCGTCTGCTGCAATCTCACCAGATTGAACGGAAGCGGCGGGGCGGTTTCTTTCTCCTGCACCCCAGCGGCCTTTATATCAGCGTCCTTACCGCGTAAACGTGCGGCGAGTGCATCAGCATAACTTTTGCTGGTCAGACGCTTCTTGTCGTCCTGCGGCGCATTTTCGTTGACCTTCCAGTTGGCGGCGAATGTCTGGCCGTTAATGGCAAAGTCACCGATAAGTTGATAGTAAAAACTCGACGTGTGCGACTGATTGGCGAGGTAGCGGCGCACTATCAGGCCAAGGATCGGCGTTTGAACCCGACCGACGGAGAGTACGCCGCTATAGCCCTTTTTGCGTCCCTCGATGGTATAGGCGCGTGTCATGCTCATACCGTAAATCAAATCGCCCGCAGCGCGGGCCAATGCTTTGCGGTAAATGCCTTTAAACTGGTGATTATCTTTCAGTTGGGACAGTGCTTTTTTAACGGCGGCGTCGGTGTTGTCATTAATCAGCAAACGCTTAACCGGCTTGTTGTTGCCGGTATATTCCAGCAACTCCTCAACCAGCAATTGCCCCTCGTCGTCCGGGTCGCCTGCGTGGACAATTACATCCGCCTTTTTGATGAGGTTAATCACCGTTTGGGTATGCGCTTCCTTTCCGGCAATCGGCTCATAACGCAACGGGTAAAGCTGCAATGGCAAATCCTCCGCTTTCCACTGTGCGTAATCTGGATTATACGCTTCCGGCTCAATCGATTTTAGGAGATGGCCGTAGCACCATGTTACGATGTTATCGGCTGATTCAAGATAGCCGTTTTTTTTCTGGAAATTACCCCCCAGTGCTTTGGCAATATCCTTCGCCACAGAGGGTTTTTCTGCTATATACAAATTCATTTTTTCATCCTCGTATTTTGCCAAATCGTTTCATGATGTCGCTAACAACGGCCGGATCTGCCGTGGGACAACCGCCCAGAAAATCACGTCGTTTAATAAACGTTTTCCATGGGTCAAAGCCATGTCTGCCAAATTTACTCAATGAGAAAAATTGACTCACTGCGCCGCTGCATTCGCTTTGATTATTGCCGTGCAACTTCCCGTACATGCACAGCACAACGGTACAGGGATCGCCTGAGTCCACTTTTTCATCAGCAAGAAGAGGGAAACTGGCAGCAAGCAATAGCCATACTGCTGTGAAGTTTATTTTATTCATAATAGCTTTCCTGTTGGATTGTTTTTCATTACGCTCATTTATTCATTGAGAATGTTCACAAGGTTGAATCAACATGAAATTATGGAGAAACATCTATTTATTGATATCTTCACTGCTCTCTCTGTCTTGTAGCGTATCTCCGCCACAAGGGGTACAGGCAGTAGAAAACTTCTCCCTCGATCGCTATCTAGGGACCTGGTACGAAATTGCCCGACTGGATAATCGCTTTGAGCGTGGACTCGAACACATTACCGCCACTTACATCCGTAATGCCGATGGTAGTGTCAAAGTGATTAATCAAGGGTTTTCGCCCACTCAACAGCAATGGCGAAGAAGCATCGGTAAAGCGAAATTTATTGATTCACCTAACCGAGCAGCGCTTAAAGTTTCATTTTTTTGGCCGTTTTATGGTGGCTATCATGTGATAGCGCTGGATCCAGAATATCGTTATGCACTGGTGGCAGGGCCGAGTCGAAATTATCTATGGCTGCTTTCACGCACGCCCAAGCTCGAGAAAGAGGAAACGGCGTCTTTGCTAAAAATCGCCAGAGCGCTAAATTTTCCAGTAGATAAATTGATATGGGTTAAGCAGGGATAGCACTAATTTATTTTTCATGTAAATCAGTTATTGGCAGCAAATAATTACCTAAAATTTGAAGATTAACGCTATACGAGCCTTTCAATGCTACTATTGGCAAATCGCCCAGCTTTCCGCCATCAGGTTCTGACGTTCGGGGGTATCACACTGCACTCCCCAATCCGTTTCATTCATGGGTTGACTCCCGACCAATACTGCCCAACCCATACCGGGCGGGCCTAAACTCCGGCAATTACCCCCGCCTCCCACCAGTTTTTTACCGGCAGGGCAACGGGCGGTTGCATGAGGCCAACGATAGGCCGTCGTTTCTGCTCTCACTATCTGAAGATTGGCGCTGATGGCACGCCACTGTCCATTCTGACACGACAGCAAAGCACCTTCGGGGGTGCGCCCCACCAATCCATTCGGGCGGCATCCCCAACCGGATTGTGCCGTGCCATCCAGTTGTAAAAATTCGCCGACAGACAGGCGGCCATCGGCTCTGACCGTGCCGCCTTTGAGTTGTCCGCCGGTGTAAATCCCCTTGTTGTTGACTGAGCGTATCCAGTCGTTATCGTTCATGTAGAAGCCGCCGCCGTGGGCTTCATTTAACCAGCCTTTTCCGTGCTGCGTTATCAGCCAGCCGCCTTGCGTTTTGATATTTCCGCCTGCGTTAATTTCTTCCGCATAATGCCCATTTTTCGCATTCACGGTATTGGCGTTATTGAGATTGTGACCCCCCATATCGATAGCGGTGTGCATCCGGTTTAACTCAGGTCTATGTTTCACCTGAAAACGATACAGCCTGTCGCTTTCCTGCAACACGCTACCCAATATTTCTGATGATAACGCAATGGCAATATGCCCGTGGCGGCAATCGAGGCCAAAATCACGCGGCTGGCTTCTCCATCCGCCATAAGCGCCGGTGGCGATATTCTTCTCATCCACAAACCCACCCATGCCGGTGATCTGGGCGGCAATCCGCCGCATTCCTTTCTCGGACAACGTATCACCCTGTACGCTACAGGTGAGTGCCTGTAGCGCGGGCTGGCCTTTGGCGCTGTTTTTCACGACACCGGTGACCTATTGCTGACCTAAGCCGTTTTTCTCGGCGAAGCCCTGTTGCAGATAACCGTTTTTAATCAGTAACGAAGGCGTAATGCGATAGGGTAGGGGCTGATTGAGTAATTCATCACGATGGTCAGTAATATACTGCTTTGCCGCTTCATTAAACTGGCTGGCATGCCGTGCGGCGACAACCCACTCTTGCTCATCCAGATAGTCACTGTATTTTTCTGCGCCAAACAATCCTGCCATTGCTACAATCACCAGTGCGCCTAACACCTCCAGTGAGACAAAACCGCGATGTATCGCCGCCCTGTTTGCGTTTGCATGATTTTTCACGTTAATTTCCATTTGAAATTTAATGAATGAATATTTTTTATCTGCTGATGTTGACTCCGTTCACCAAATTTGCAGATAACTTATCCAGCCTTGATAATAAATATCACGGCAATATTTTTTGGGCGCGTTTCATTGGTGGTTCTCACCACTCTGGAAGCATCAAAGCCAACCTGAAATGTCGCTGTTTCGTGCGTGCCAGAGTCACCCGGGCCAATAAAACCATCATTCCTGAATACTCCACGAGTTTCGCACAGGCATATAAAATTCTAAAAATGGCTTAAAAGCAATGATTAATCTGCAAGTTACTAAAAAACATAAATTTTCTTAAATTACAATAAGTTGTATTTGATTTATAAGGTTTTGACTATTTATATATCATGCTGAATTAAACTTAAAAATAGAGCGTTTTTTTATTGGTGCGAAACTCGTGTGTAATACGGATGCCCGAGATTATTTTATTTTCTTGTTTTTGTTCAGGCGATAAAGGTCTTTTTCGAGTTCCTTTTTTTGGGATTTGTGTATTAGGATGCTGTTTATCTATACCTTGAAAACCGGTATCTGCCCAGATGGTTACCTCAGGAGGAATATGGCGAATTATATCGACTTTATCGAGTAAGCGTTTATCGTGACGGCGCCCATTTTTGCTCA
>NZ_NHNG01000360.1:0-4140 GCF_002287155.1 Arsenophonus sp. ENCA | reverse complement strand
TAAACCAAAAAGAAGTCCTTGCAAATCATAGGTCGGATAACATTTTAAATACAATAAAATAAAAAGCAGTTTATCTAGTGGGGTTGGGATAAATCCTTTCTGCCCTGCACCCATCTGCCGCTCGTGATCTTTTCGATTCTTTTTCCGATAAATCAAACACGAGTTTCGCACCAATAAAAAAACGCTCTATTTTTAAGTTTAATTCAGCATGATATATAAATAGTCAAAACCTTATAAATCAAATACAACTTATTGTAATTTAAGAAAATTTATGTTTTTTAGTAACTTGCAGATTAATCATTGCTTTTAAGCCATTTTTAGAATTTTATATGCCTGTGCGAAACTCGTGACATAGCCTCAAGTTGAATATTGCGGGTTTCGCGAGCAAACAGATAAACGATAGAACCGATAAAAAAAATAAACGCAAATATGAGGAAAGGTACGAACACGACATTTTCAGAAAAATTTTTGCCATCGATGAGACCGCCGAGAAAAACAGGACCAATAATTTTAGCGGTAGCACCTACACCATAACCGAGTCCAAGACAGGTCGAGCGTACCTGATTAGAAAACATTTCTCCACCAAATGTATTAATAATTCCAAATGCCCCATCGCCAAACATCATAGCGATAAGAATGCCAAAAAAGAAAATCCAGCTTGAAGATAGCATATTCAAATTTAAAAAATGCACGATTGTGCTGATCTGTATAGACAATGCTGCAATTATACATCCAAAAGCACCAATAAGACCGAATAAAAAGAGAGTTCGACGTCTTCCAAGATAATCGGAAATCCATGCTGAAAATAATCGGCCAACTAAATCCCCTAAAGAGAGTATCATGAATAAATTTGCCACAACATTAATACTAAAATGGAAAACCTGATTCAATAATACCTGTCCCCATGACTGAATAGCGAAACTTCCTAGTATAAAAGAAAATGAACCAATAGCGACAATAGTCAGTTGTTTTGGGTAGTGCCTTATTATATTTAGATAAGACCTTTTGCTAATCGATACATATTCAGGTAAATGCCCCACTTTAGTTACAGGGATATTCATAGCCCAGGCGTAAGCTTCACGGGCATCCTGAAAACGTCCTTTAGAGAGTAAATATCGTGGTGATTCTGGAATGAATTTTCTCCATGCCAATAAAATAGCAGGAAGACAACCAATAATTAAAAGTCCTCTCCAACCAAGCGGTTCAGCCAGATAACGAGTAGCGAATGATCCAAGAAATAGACCCAATGGTACAAATGCTGAAGTCAAACCAGTAAATAGTCCTCTTTTTTTAGAAGGTACAAATTCCTGCACATAAGGCACAGAAGTCACATTAAGCCCGCCAACGGCTATACCTACGCAAACTCGCATGATTAACAAAAAGAGCCAATTATTTTCAGGCGTTAGTGCAGCCAGTCCGGTAAATATTACAAGTAATAAAATACATGAGAAAAATGATTTCTTACGGCCATATTTATCAGCAAGCCACCCCCAAAAAATTGCGCCCACGACAGTTCCAAGTCCTGCCCCAGCAAGGATTAAACCAGACTCTATTGTGCTTAATGACCACCGTTGATCTTGCATAAGCAGGGTAATGACAAAACCGACTAGAAATAAATCAAAGAATTCGAGAATATTTCCAATCGTAAGCATGCATATAAGAGATTTTTGATTTTTTGTTAGGGGAGCTGAATCCAGTTGTTGTATAGCAGTGATACCTACTTTTACTGATTGCATACTTGCTCCTTTTGTATCCGCAAAAGAGTATTCCTAGCGGTATAAGGCCCTATATTTCTAATCTATTAGCAGTTCATAGCTGATAGCTAATCTATGTAAAATTATATCCATCATAAAGCAAGTAATTTTTTTTCCCACTGTTCAATTATTTCTCGTTTTTCTCTTAGATAATCATACCTATCGTAATGTTTTGCTGACACCCCTGGCCTTTTGTGATTTTGAAGTCTATCACGCATTTCTGCACTAATGCCCATATCTCCTGCCAAGGTTTTAAACGTACGGCGAATATCTCTGGGTGTGAATTTATCAAAACCGGTTAATTTGCAGAATTTACGGAGTTGTTTACTGTACTCAGCGGACAGCAAATGCCCTTCTTTTGTATTGCCTGGAAAAAGAAACACCGCGTCTGGATATTTTTTTCTCTGTCGTTTTAGAATTTTAGTGGCGCTTTTATTCAATGGGATAATGTGGAAATCACTATTTTTTGATATGTGAGGGGGTACTGTAAGAGTTTTATTTTTCTCATCCCATTGATCGCGAGTATTGGTCATTATTTCCCACGGGCGTTGCACAGCGCTAAAGATACACAGCAGAGTCAATTGAGCGAAGTCTGGATGAATGGGGCAAGCTGATTCCGTGACCGCAAGCAATCGTAATAGCTCGCTGAGTTCGTCCCATGACAAAAAACGATCAAGCGCCTTATCTACACGTTTTTGAGGTGGAATGACGCTTACCGGGTTTCGGTCAAGCCCGTAAATGGTTTTTCCGTTAATGTTAGCCGGATCGTTGTCCGCGAATAGCCCAAAGTTGAATACGGCATGAAGGTTAGCTCTGATCTTATTTGCTCCGGCGTTTGCGCCACGCTCTATAAACTCTGCAAGAACATGCTTGATCTGAACGGGTGTTATTTCCTTAGCGGGTGTAGCAGGATTAATGTACTTACTGGTTAACACCTGGTTGAGTCTGTTTTTTGTTTTGTCATAAGAGCGATTACCCTGTTTTTTTTGAGTGGTGATGTAATCGTCAAACAATTGTTTTATAGTGGCGTGTTCAGCAATAGACGTTTCTGGCGCGGTGATATTGGCAGCGGCGGTGAGGGCTTTTGCGGTTGCTTCTGCGAGGGTTACCGTGGGATAATCTCCCAATGAAAGGAATTTTCGAGCACCCTCTTTATGGTACTTGTAAACAAAAATCTTTCTGCCGGAAGGGTAAATTTTTAGGCCCAAACGTCCTGTACCTCTGGTGGCTGATGACTGCCATAAGTAATACGCTTGCTCTTTTGGTTTAATAGCTTTGATCTTGCTGTCAGTGAGTAGTATTCCTGCCATTACGGGTGCTCTTACGGGTGTCGTTATGGTGAAATACTATGTTATAAAGTGAAATCATACAACATGTAAAATTCTTTTTATTACAGCAAGTTGAAACTGAATGAAATCATCTGTTATGAGTTAAAATAAGAAGTTATCGCCCTTCTAAGCCGTAGGTCGTAGGTTCGAGTCCTACAGGGCGCGCCAATAAAATCAAGTGATTACGCAGATTATCACGAGGTTAAGTAAAAAATCAAGGTCAAGCAATGGGTCAACTTAGTTATTCTGTAATTCAATCCATTCGCTGTAAGTCTCCTCTGGCCAACCAAGGAAAAGTCCACCCTGCGTCACCTTCGGTTTAGGCAGTTCACCCTTTCTTACCATCCTCCAAATTGTCGTTCTGCTCTTATTTAATTTCTTCTCCATTTCTTCATATCCTATAAATCGTGTACCACCACACGTAGGCCCTGTTTGCAAGCTATCGACTTTAGCGGCGCGTTGTGCAGCTAACCACACCTTCCGCGCCTGTTCAATATGGAGATGACTCCACACGTACCGCCGTTCCGACATACCGCCAAAGCCGTCTGGTATTGTTTCACTAAGAAAATCATCGAAGGTCTTAATCATTTCAAACCTCTATTTCTCATTGTTTTAAGCAAAATGTCCTGTACTTCTTCTTTTGAGTTGAGTTGATTCCACTCAGCTAATGTGATGGATGCCATAATGACCTCTGCTAAAATCAAGCCTCTGCGCCGTGTGTCATAACGGCGAGCAGTCGGAGAATGTTGAATTGTGGGAATGGGCTTTGTGGTGAGGTAATGAGGGTTAGTCTGTCGCTATTAATATATTTAACTTGACATCTTTGTATCTTACCACCACTAATTTTTAGCGGCAGTTCCGGTCGCTAAATATATTATGGATGCTGGTGTGTGGTATATTTACAGCTAAAGTAGTTGATAAATGGCGAGCGACTTTTGTTTCCATCAGTGCAACGGAATTACACTGTTATTTTTCATCAGACGTATTTTCGACCGTTTTAGAGATGCGATTAACGGGATAATATTTGTAGATGCTTGCTAATGAAATGCCATACAGTA
>NZ_NHNG01000652.1:0-4149 GCF_002287155.1 Arsenophonus sp. ENCA | reverse complement strand
GACGTCTTTAACTCCAGGAAAGGCGCGAAAAAATTCCTCAGCAGAGCGAATTTGACGAGCGGGCAAAACACATTCTCGCCCCAAGGTCATCTCTAAAACCGGCAATAATATTTTTACCCAGCGACATGCCCGTGTTCTATCTAAACCAAAAAGAAGTCCTTGCAAATCATAGGTCGGATAACATTTTAAATACAATAAAATAAAAAGCAGTTTATCTAATGGGGTTGGGATAAATCCTTTCTGCCCTGCACCCATCTGCCGCTCGTGAGCTTTTCGATTCTTTTTCCGATAAATCAAATAACAAGCTGAAAATTCAGCGGCTAAATTTTTCAATTCTTCGACTGATAATCCAATGATTGCTTTACATAAACGATTATCTCGTAACAACTGCTCTTTGTTGATCATTTCAAACCGTTATTTTCTAAGTTAAACCTCTTTTTATTGTCTATAGCGTGACAATAAATGCAAGTCTCTATTCAGCAACTAGTTTAGTGATAAAAAAACGCATAATGGAAGTCGGTAGACACCAGTACGCCAGCCCCAACAGATAACTTGACCCTTTGCCTTGCTTAAGTCTGCGAAGCCCAACAAAGGCCACGGCTAATGCTGGAGCAAATATCCACATATTGACGAAAATCGCACAGCCGATGAGCGGGAAATAAACCACCACCTCATCCATCTGCAGCCCACAAAAACGACGTTGATGGGTGAGCGTGGTCGGAAACTGATAGCGAGAAGCGCCATCCATTTAAATCAACCCGAAGACCACGTTAACAAACACAATCACCGCCGCAATCCCACCAAACACCGCCAGATTTTTAGTTTTCACATAAGCAAAAATCGCGGCCAAAATTTCCAGAACGTATAAAATCCAGACAACGGTCGAGCCTTTGCCAAAGGTACTTTTCACCACCTCCTTGCCGCCACTGAATAAATCTTTAGCAACAACCGGCGTATCATCGGCATAAACTTGCATGGCAGGAAATAGCATTAATATCCCGAAAAAAGTCATCGTTAATAACGATTTTTGTTGCTTTAAAACCTTAAAGATGGCTACCGCACCCACAGTGAAGGGGTTTTTTAGGCATGAAATTACCTTGCCGTTCATTTAAGTCTCCTTAAAACGGTTAATGATTAAATTGAGTAAATACTTAGCGTTATACTGTGCTAACCCTTAGTAACGGTTGGAATTTAGGTAATTAAAAATTAACAGTGCTTAATATTATTCTTAATTAATTTCTCCTTTTTAGATTTTTCAAAAGTGAAAAACTTATTTACTTTAAGGTATACCCTAAATTTCGGTATTAAAAGTGCTAAAAATTACGTGGAAATTTTTTAAATTTGTGCTAAGGCGATGAGGGGTAATATTTGTGATTTTTTATAAAAAAACTAAATTATGAAGATATATTTTACCCATTAATCAATAGCAAACAGGATGACATTAATATGGAGTTTATACTGAGTGATACCAAAAATGATAAAGAAGAAAACACCATAATAAATAACCTATGGAAACATAATTCCCAATTTACGCCTGTTGATATTCATACTCTAAGAGTGATTTTTCAAGATAACAACCTGATTCAGGGTGGATTAATTGCCAGAACATGGTGGGGAGGTCTTGACATCCAATACTTATGGATAGCTGAAAATTACAGGAAAAAGAATATTGGCAAAAAATTAATGAAGATGGCAGAAGATGAAGCGATAAAAAGAAAATGTCACATGGCTTATGTTGATACTTTCGATTTCCAAGCTGTTAATTTTTATAAAAAGCTCGGATACGAAGAATATGGCCACCTGTCCGAATTTGCTCATCGTCACACCCGATATTATTTATCCAAGCAACTAGGGAGTTGAGCTATGAATAATAATGCCTATATTGATAGCAACAATAATATTATTGCTCATGCGATTATGATGATAGAGCATCTCAACGAACCATGGGGAATTAAGGATAAAAATTCACACCATGTCTACATGAACAAAGCGGCGCTAAAATTTACAAACACGCCTCAACACTTTGCTTTCGAAGGGAAAAAAGATAGTGAATTTCCTACCCAATGGAGTGAACTGGCAGATGACTTTGTTCAGCATGATAATTTAACCGCAAATACCAATCGAAGTATCAGAGTAATAGCAACTCATTATTGGAATGGCAATAAATATTTAACCCCTTATATTAGCGAGAAAATTCCGCTTTTAAATTCTCGAAGAGAATCATTAGGTATTTTATGGAATGCAAAAGAACTCATTTATATCACCCCATTAATTAACATAAATAAAAAGAATCCGACGGTAGTTACAACAGAAACAAAAAACACCCCATTCAATAAAAAAGAATTAAATGTTATTTTTCTTGTACTCCAAAATTTATCTTATAAAGAAATAGCCAATATATTAAATATTGCCCCTCGTACTGTCGAAAGTCGGTTAAAAATCATCTTCAAAAAAACAGATGTGCATTCCCTTTATCAATTAAAAGGCTATTGCAGTCATATAGGCTTGGATAACTATGTGCCTGATTCTTTTTTATGTAAAGGACTTCATTTTATCACAAAATAAAATGGTTATGTGCGGGATAAATACTGCTATTTATAACAAGGTAAACTTATCATATGAACCTAATCGATAACTATCCGACAAGTCGTGTTCCCACCAATATACGTTTATCATTCCTTAGTGTCACCTTAGTGCATGCGGGCATGTTAACCGCTTTAGATCAGTTCATGCTAGGCGCAGTATTAGGTCATTCAATGACTATAGCTGATGCTTTTCTAGCCATTTTTATCAGCAGTATTATTTTCGGGGTGGTAACTTTTGGATTAGGCTTTGCGGGTATGAAAGAGGGATTATCCAGTAGTCTCCTCGCCAGATGGTGTGGTTTTGGACAAATAGGTTCAATCCTCGTTAGTTTGGTGATAGCCACTAGTTTGATAGGCTGGTTTGGCGTGCAAAATGCCGTCTTTGCGAAAGGGCTTAACTTTGCATTAGGCGATAAGTTAGGTTTTGAATGGTCAGCGACATTTTCAGGATTATTTTTGACCGTCCTGGTTGCTTTTGGCTTTAAAGCCTTACGATTTACGGCGTGGATTGCCGTCCCGTTCTTTATCATCGTTATTGTCTTCATTTCTGTGAGAATTCTTGATAATCACAATACCATTGAATTAATTAATTCAATTCCTACCGGTAAACCAATGACACTCTCTTCCGCCATTACATTAATTATGGGCGGTTGTATTGTAGCCAGTCTTATTACCCCCGATATGAGTCGATATTCAAAAAACAGTCGGCAAGTGTTTCTTATAACGATGGTATCCATTATTTTGGGTGAATTTCTGGTTAATGGCCTTGCTATATTATTAGCTAGGGCATTAAATACCGCAGATGTTGTCACTATTATGACTGAGACAGCAGGAGGGATTGGATTGCTGGTTATTATCTTCTCTACCCTACGTGTTAATGACATTAATCTTTACTCATCATCATTGAGTATTGCCAATTCAATTTCTGTGCTAACGGGCAAAAAGGTCAATTACACGTTAATCACCCACGAGTTTCGCAGTCTCTAAAAAAGAAGTATAAATTTAAAAACAAGAAAAAATAAGGATGTTCATATTTTGTCCGGTTATCCATGCATTAAAGATATCTATAAAATATTCTTGCAAGTAAGCAGTGTAAGATACTCTAGTTTGGCGTTATCAGAAGTCAGCCCATCGCCTTTATCTCATGACACGGTTAGCCGATGGTTAAAAAGTAGATGTTTCCGCCCTAAAGAGGCTGTCGCAAAAGAGGTAGTATCATGTTTTTAATGATTTCAATATTTTGATTTTAAAGAAAAAATTAAATTATTTTTATTGTAAATACCCCTTTTGCGACAGCCTCTAAAGACCTATGGCGATTAGTTGAACCTTCTATAGACAAAAAAAGCCCTTGTGTACTAATTGCCGATGATACATTGATTGCCAAAACACGTAGTAGAAAAATAGAGATGGTTCATTATCAATATTCAGGTAATAAGCATGATGTTATTGCTGGCATAGGTTTGGTTAATTTGCTTTGGCATGATCTGACAAGTGTTGAATCAATTCCTATTGACTATCGTATTTATGATAAAGATTCTGATGGAAAAACAAAAAACACGCACTT
>NZ_NHNG01000457.1:0-5100 GCF_002287155.1 Arsenophonus sp. ENCA | reverse complement strand
CCGTAGATACTGAAGATGAAGCCAGTATTACCGTTACCACTGCCCACCGTGCAAAGGGACTTGAATGGGATATTGTCGAAATCAACAATGATTTTCCTAATATTATTGACCCAGATATGGACGAAGCCAGTTTTAAAGATGAAGTTAATTTGCTGTATGTTTCCGCCACCCAAGCGAAAAAGACACTTATCATCAATAAATTGTTGGTAAATATTTTAGCCAAAGTTGCTGAAAATGAAAAAAAGGCACAGAGTTAACTCAAGGATGCCTCTAAAAACGCCTGTAATCGATTTTGAGCGGTTTTCTTGTGATTAGTCATGAAAAGATACCAATAGCAAAAAATAAGCGCACCTGAGAAGATAGGGTGCGTTTTTGTATGGCTGGATCATGATACCTGATAGGTAATGAATAAATAGCGTATTTAATATAGCCTGTTTGTTTGCCATAATTCAATCTTACGCTAGCCATCATTGAAGATATCGGATGAGTAAAAAATTCACCCCAACGCCACACGACAGTGTATTCAAGCAGTTTTTAAGTGAAAAAGAAACTGCCCAAGATTTTTTTGATATATGGTTACCCGATGAGATTAAATCACTTTGTGACTTAAATAGCCTCAAAGTGGAATCAGGCTCATTTATTGATAGTGAGATGAAGAACTATCAAAGTGATATTTTGTATTCCGTTAAAACAGAAAAAGGTAAAGGTTATTTTTATCTTTTAATCGAAGCGCAATCATCACCCGATAAGCTCATTGCATGGCGATTGATGCGTTATAGTATGGCTGCTATGCACAAGCATCTAGAAGCCGGAAATAAAGAACTGCCACTCGTTTTTCCTATTTTGTTTTACTCCGGTGAACAAAGCCCTCACCCCTATAGCACTAATTGGTTTGACTGTTTTCGTGACAGAAAATTAGCAGAAAGTATCTACACCAATCCCTTTAAGTTAGCCGATGTCACCTCGCTTGATGACGGTGAAATTATGCAGCATAGGCGAATGGCTTTGTTGACCCTCATCCAAAAACACATTCGCCGACGTGACATGACAGAGCTTATGAATGAAATTGTCACGCTGTTGTCGTATAATTATTATACCGATAATCAAGTCATCACGATGTTTAATTATCTCATCCAGGAAGGGAATGCTCAAAAACCCATGGAATTTATTACTGAGATAGCCAAACAATCAGAGAAACACGAAGGAGCACTTATGACTATTGCTCAACAAATTGAAGAAATGGGTATTCAAAAGGGTATTCAAATTGGTGAACAAAATGGCGAAAAAAAGGCATCGATGAAGATAGCGCGGCAAATGCTAGAAAGTGGCATGGACAGGCAATCTGTGATGAAATTTACAGGCTTGACTGATACTGAAATGAGCAACCTGTTTAAAGATTAAACCATGACAGAACGCCAGAAATTAAGCCTCAATCGCCCTGGAAAGGTTTCACAGGAAACGCAGACCTCAAGTATCCCTGTTTACGGTAAAAAGGTCTGGGTGAATCCAGCGCCCAAAAAGCAGGCAAAAAAACCGAAACCCCAAAAGGTAGCAAAACAACAGCCCAAGAAGCTGGTTGAAAAACCTAAACAGGAAGTGAAAGTTAAAATCCCAAAACCGCCTCAACAACCAAAAAAACGATTGCCGTTAGAGGAAGCGATTTACCAAATCAGTGCCTTTTGGCCAGATCTGTTTCCTGAACATCAGTTGTGCCCAATGAAAGTAGGTATCCAGCAAGATATGTGGCAAGAAGTGAAGGAAAAGGACTTACCGATAGCCAGAAGGCGATTGAGAGCCTGTTTAGGCAGTATTGGTCATCATACTGATTATCGCGCACTTATCCAGTTAGGCGCGTTTCGTTATGACAAAGACGGCCAGATAGTCGGAGAGGTCACCCAAGCCGATGTTGAGGATAATCTGCAACGTTTGGCACGACGAAATAAATCAACCCATCAATCTACTGGTTTTCATGCTGATTTGGCGTTGGAGAAATGATTTTTCAAACAAAAATCTAATTTAATCCTTAGTAACTAAACGAAGTGTTAAACAAATGAACATTACTCCATTAGAATTAGAAAAAATAATACAAAAAGCCGTAGAACAAGCACTGGTTAAGTCATTTGTGAAGTATTTAAAATTTACAATTGGACTCCCCCTTTTGATATTTTTGATGATGGCGGTGGTTATTTTTGTCATTGCCAGAATGAATGCTTAATAAATATCAATCCGCTCCCCACAGACGATGTTGAGGCGGAGCCCAGCTTGCGAGCACCGAACAGCATCGACGAGGAAGCGGAATTTAATGCTCATTCAGTAATTTCCTTTTTTCTTCTTCAAATTGCTTTTGGATTTTTTCAGGAAGCCGTTTTAATACGGGGCACCTCGAAAAACCTAAGCCGAGTTTGATTTTGCTGATAAAGTTATCGGAAGCTGGTCTACTGAGCTAACCACCATGAAGAAACGCAGCGCCATTAAGACACGAGTTTCGCACCAATAAAAAAACGCTCTATTTTTAAGTTTAATTCAGCATGATATATAAATAGTCAAAACCTTATAAATCAAATACAACTTATTGTAATTTAAGAAAATTTATGTTTTTTAGTAACTTGCAGATTAATCATTGCTTTTAAGCCATTTTTAGAATTTTATATGCCTGTGCGAAACTCGTGTTAATATGAAACCAGCCGGTTTTATCTCTAACGGCAGCAAGTCGCTCATAAAAACCATATGTTTCTAAAAAACGGCGAGTATAGTTAGGCAAGCCATGAATATTTATATGATAAGCGCCTGATTCATCTTCAACAGCGGCTAACCCTGGTTCATGGTATTTCATAATTTTATTAAAGCGAGAGGAATAGATGGGGATATTCCCCAACAAATGGAATGTTCCGCACGGAGAAATTTGCGTTTTTTGCCAATTTATCAAGTCCATAAACGTTCCTTGGGTATTTTTGTCATCAAAAATTGATCGGTTTCCTCATGTTACATCCTTTACATACCGCGTATTGCATATAGTTTTTCTTAAGATCTTCATATGATTGACTTTGCCAAATATTCGCAAGGGTTTGATTTTTCAGATTCCCAAAGTTACCTAATTGACGTCGTTCTTTATCGGGCGCACAACAGGGATTAAATTGTCCATCAGTTGCGACCCAAGCTTCTTGTCCCAAAAAAGGGCATACCCCACCAGGCGATAAATCCTGGTGAGCCGATTTATCGAGTAAGTCCATATTTACTAATTTGATAAAATTACCATTCGGTAATCGATGAGTATTAGCGAGTGTTCTGGCTTGAATAACCGCTTGATTCCAGCGAGAAATAGCCTCTTCATTTCGTCGCATTGACAACGATTTAATTTCTTTAAAATGCGCCCATAAATGATGACCTTTAATACGATCAACACCCATATCGATACCTAGTTGCACGATGTTCGCTAATTCTTGTACATTGGTTTCGAGAAAAGTCATCTGTAAAGTGATTTGACAATAATTTCCGCCCTTTTCTGCATAATCATTGCGGATAATGATAAATTTCTTTAAATTATTTAAGACTTTTTCCCATCGGCTTCCTAACATAATTTTTTCTTGTACGTTTTTACTTGCGCCATTCCAGGATATTTTTACATCCGATGTAACAGGAATAAGTTCCCTAGCCCAGGTTTCAACGCCCTTTCGTGGAAAAGTTCCATTAGTCGTTAAGTTAAGTTTAATTTTATATTTATGGCACAATGCAATAATTTCATCAAAGTGTTGATAAATTAAGGGTTCTCCCATGGTTGAAGGGATTATTTCTCGTAATGGAGTTCCTTGGGAATCAGCAAGAATCTTTCTGATTAAATCAATATCCATCCGCCTTTTAGGTATACCTGCCTTTATCCTATTAGGCTGAGTGAGACTATAAGGGGAATGATCTTCACACATGATGCATTTTAAATTACAATCATCAGGGTTAGTATCGAAGGTAATACGCCATGGTCCGAGTTTCATTTTAATTTCCTCGATAGATGTCACTATTTTAAAGTAGTGATTTGTAGATTTTCTCTATTTCTGCAACGTGATCTTTTTGACTCGGAATATTACCGTCCGGCGATTGGATATAACCCCGTAGGCCTAACTTTTTTGCCCATGAGGGATGATTAACTAAACGTTGCATTTGCTCAGATAAGCTTTTTTCATTTCGATGTTCAAACAAGAGTCCGTTAATCTCATGATGGACATATTCAGCCATACCGCCTATGTTGGCGGTAATGACAGGAATTCGGGCTTGCAATGCTTCGTGGATCACCAAGGGTGAATTTTCTACCCATATCGAAGGAACAACGATACAATCTACATGATTAAAAACGGTCTTAATGATTTTTTCGTTAGAGTATTCTGGTAACCATTCAATACGAGATTGAACTTGAGAAGGCAGTTTTGCGGCGATTACGTGTAATCCTGCTGTATTTTGCGGTCTAGGCCTTCCCCAAATACGTAATCGACAGTTATCTCCCAACCTAGAAAAAGCTTGAATTAATAGTTGAATCCCTTTAGCTGGAATATGGGTGCCGATATAACCAAAAGTAAAATCCTCTTTAGAGAGACGTTGACGACGGCTAAGTCTATCTAAATCAAAACCATAATCTAAATAAATCATTTTATGAGGCGGCAGCCCAAAATCGGTTATATATCGATGGTATAAATAAAAGGAAGGGGCAATAAAGTATTTTATTTTTTCTGCAACCTGATACATCTGATGCATACGCCGCTTTACCCAATTAGTCCAATACGCAATATCAATATTACACGAGTTTCGCACAGGCATATAAAGTTCTAAAAATATCTAAAATAATGTTTTATCCGTAAGATATTTTATAATATAAAATATATATTTATTTCAATAACTTATGTGTTAATTAGCAATTTTTGCGAATTATATATTATGTCGAATTGAACTTAAAAATAACTTGTTTATTTGTTGGTGCGAAACTCGTGTATTATTTTCATTTTTATTTCCTGAGAAATAACCAGAATAACAGTATGTTGCGCACTTTTTATTTTTTTGTCCGTCACAAAGTGACCATAGGGGAGAGTCAACATCAGGATTACGTTGTATAAATTG
>NZ_NHNG01000412.1:0-4318 GCF_002287155.1 Arsenophonus sp. ENCA | reverse complement strand
AGGTAACCATCTGGGCAGATACCGGTTTTCAAGGTATAGATAAACAGCATCCTAATACACAAATCCCAAAAAAAGGAACTCGAAAAAGACCTTTATCGCCTGAACAAAAACAAGAAAATAAAATAATCTCGGGCATCCGTATTACAGTTGAACACGCCATCGCGGGTATCAAGCGCCTCGGTTGCATGACCCAAATTTTACGGAATCGTAGACCCTTTATTGATGATACCTTCTTACTCCTTAGCGCAGGTCTTTGGAATTTCCATCTCAGAACAGCGTAAAATTTACTTCAATCACCGAAACACCCTTATTTCACTATTAAGCAACACGCTTATTATTCCTAGCGTTAAGCAGGATATCACCGACAATCGCGGGACATTAACCGCAGTGGCCCTGTCTTTTCCTAAGAAAAATATTACCCGTTACCCACGTCATTTGCTGCGTGGTGACTTCGTTCCTGATTTAAAACCAAATGATAGAGGATGATTATGTTATCGGTAATAAAAAATAAATACGTCGGTCTGATGGCGGTTTTGTTGTTTTCTTTATCTGCCCATGCTGATGGCTTGGTGAAAACAAAAACACTGCTGCAAAAGGTATTTAATGAAGCGCATTCTCTTGTCGGAATTGTGGTGGCGCTTGCCGCCTTGATTATCGGTTTTCGGGTGCTGTTTCGGGGGGAAACTATCCGCGATTGCTGGGGCGTGATTCTCGGGGCTTCGCTAATTGCCTCAGCGGCGGAAATCGGCAAATGGCTTGCCTGATATAAGGAGGCGGAATGTCAACCATCTATAAGGCATTGACGCGACAGCCCGTGTTGCCGGGGATTGGCGTTCCCATCGTCCCTTTTGTGGTTGTTGAGGGCGCATTAATCAGTCTGAGCGCTAATATTAGCTGGTTTTTTCTTATCGTTGCCTTTGCCGCATGGTACATCATGAAGTTGATGACCCAAGAGGATGAAGCCATTTTTCATTTGATGCGGTTAAAAATGCGAACGCTGGGGATTTACGTCATTAATCGCTTTTATGGCACTACGGTATTATCAGCCAGTCAGTATGATGCCGTCGATATCAAGGAGATTTCAGACTGTATGAAGCTCAATCAACGCCTGCCGCTAGAAAACCTTATTCCTTATTCTTCACATATTGATACACATATTGTGAAAACTCGTGAGAATGACGAACTGGCAACGTGGGAAGTTATCGGGGTGCCGTTTGAATGCGAGGATGACAATGATTTAGCGATTATCAATAGTCAGTTAAATACCATGATCCGCGCATGGGAGGGTAAGCCGGTGACTTTTTATACTCACCGCATCCGTGAAACATTTTATGATCATCTGGATACCCCGAGTGGCAATCCTTTTGCTGATGAGATTAGCAAAAAATACTATGAAGGGATAAAAAAGGACAAACTTTATCAAAATCGACTGTTTTTTACCGTGTGCTATGCGCCTTTTGGTAAAGAACAGAAGATGCAATACAAAATGCGAAATATCCACGACAAGCAGAAAGCGATCGCGGAAACATTACCTGAAATGCGGGAGATTGTGAGTAAAATAAGCGCATCCCTTGGCCGTTTTCATGCAAAACTGTTAGGGATTTATGAAACAAAAAAAGGCGTTTATTCTTCTCAGTTGAGTTTTTATCAATATCTGCTTTCGGGACATTGGCAAGAAGTCCGTTTGTCTCCTACGCCTCTGTACGAAGTGCTGGGCGGTGTCGATATTTTTCTGTCGCAGGATACAGGGCAAATTAATACACCGCGCGGAAAACGCTTTTTTAGGTCACTTGAAATCAAGGATTTCTGTGAAAACAGCGAAACCGGGTTATTAAACTCACTCTCCTATCTGCCGATCACTTACGTCATGACAACCTCCTTTACAGCACTGGGAAAACAGGAAACACAGGCCTCTATCAAGGATAAAATCAGGAAACTGAAAAGTGCGGGAGATGAAGCCGCCTCGCAATTATTGGATTTAGAAGTTGCCAAAGATCTGCATGGTTCAGGGGTGATTGCCTTTGGTAAATACCACTACTCACTGATGATTTATGCTGACACGCTGGATGAGCTGACAGCCCACACCAATCAGGTCATTACTGAACTCGAAGATTTAGGATTAATTGTTGCGCTTTCCATGTTATCACTGGGAGCCGCCTATCTCGCGCAACTACCGGGCGTGTACCATTTGCGCCCGCGGTTGGCCTTGATGAGCAGTCAGAATTTCGTGGATTTTGAGTCCTTTCATAATTTTTTCGCTGGCAAGCGTAAAGGTGTGCCGTGGGGTGAACCACTGGTACAGCTTAAAACGCCAGCGGGCGGCAAGTACGATCTGAATTTGCACAATACGTTAATGGGCGTGAATGAACTCGGAAAGAAAACATTAGGGCATACCGATGTTTTGGGTCAGGCCGGATCGGGAAAAACAGTATTATTGATGTTTATGATGGTGATGATGCAGAAATGGCGAAATGCCGATCTGTTCCCGGTTAATAGTCCGGTCAAACGTTTAACGACGGTATTTTTCGATAAGGACAGGGCGACAGAGCCGGGAATACGTGCCTTGGGCGGCCAGTATTTTAGCATCAGGAGTGGTGAAGTGACCGGATTTTCGCCGTTTATGCTGGACGCGACCAAACGCAATGTCATTTTTGTCAAGCAACTGATGAAAATCATCTGTACGCTTAACGGTAACACGTTGAGCACCCGCGAAGAATTACGCCTTCACGAGTTTCGCACCAATAAAAAAACGCTCTATTTTTAAGTTTAATTCAGCATGATATATAAATAGTCAAAACCTTATAAATCAAATACAACTTATTGTAATTTAAGAAAATTTATGTTTTTTAGTAACTTGCAGATTAATCATTGCTTTTAAGCCATTTTTAGAATTTTATATGCCTGTGCGAAACTCGTGTGGACATGATTTTTGAATCTTTTAGCTAAAACAAGTAAAGCATTTTATTTCAGAAAAATGTTCAGAAAAAATCCGGGTCTAAACGTGAGGGTTTTAGGCTTCTTATTTTAAGCTTCAATTTCGGAGAAATTGTTAAGCATTAAAATAAGAAGTAAGGCGCTGCCGGAAGGTTCAATTTCGGAGAAATTGTTAAGCTTCCGTATCCAGCGCCTTACTGCAAACATTTTCACGGAGTGAAAATTGCAGCAGCCGGGGGGAGCCGCAAGGGAAAACGTGCTCACACGTTTTAGCGCGACCTAGCGCGTCCCGCAGTGGGGGGCAAAGCCCCGCACACCGTCGAGGCTAAGTCGATTTATCGACGTGGCGCGACCACCCTCTTTGTAGCCAGTTTTCCGATTTTTCGAGCTTGCGAAGAAAAAGAGGCTAAAACGGCGTCTCAAAGGGGGTGGTCGCGCGTAGCGCGCGACGGTGTGCCGCAGTTGACCTTGGGGGTTTTGGCTCGGCGTCCAGCCGGGACATTACCCCCATGTGTCATGCAGTGAGGGCGTCCAGCCCGAACGTAATGGCACAGGCCGTTGCCCATCTGACGCGGTTTCGCGGGACAGACGACCACTGGTCGGCTGTTCTGTGAAAACACGGAAAACGGGCATGAGCGCTTTTAGCGCTCAATTCATTCAACCCACCTTATGGAGTCACCCTATAGAGTCATGCCATGGAGTCAATGTGCGACTCTATATAATGTGTAGTAGCTCAGACTTGATCTGACAGTTACCGGTTATTTATACAGTATCTGTCAGGCTAAATTTGATTTAAATCTTTTTCTCTCCAAATTTGTTTTCCATCGTGTAAAGTTGCTATGGGTGTTCGACCGCAACACATTTTTCCTTGATGAGTACGCTGGTTATTGTATTCCTCTAACCATTTATCTAAATCAGTTTGTAATTCCTCTAAATTACCGTAGATTTTCTTACGAAAAACTACCTGGTAGAACTCTTGTAATACGGTTTTATGAAAACGTTCACAAATTCCATTAGTTTGAGGCGAGCGTGCCTTAGTTTTTGTGTGATCAATATCGTTGATAGCCAGATAAAGTTGATAATCGTGATGCTCAACTTTACCACAATATTCACTACCTCTGTCCGTCAGTATACGTAATATCGGTAATCCATGTTGGGCATAAAAAGGCAGAACCTTGTCATTTAATAAATCCGCAGCAGTTATCGAACTTTTCGTTGTGTAAAGTTTACAATGAACGACTTTGCAGTAAGTATCAATATAAGTTTGTTGGTAGATACGACCAACACCTTTTAAATGACCAACATAAAAAGTGTCCTGCGACCCCAGGTAACCCGGATGTGCTGTTTCAATCTCACCACTGGCTTCATCATCCTGTGCTTTCTT
>NZ_NHNG01000815.1:0-4388 GCF_002287155.1 Arsenophonus sp. ENCA | reverse complement strand
AAATCTTGAATCAGCGAAAGAGCATGGTTGAACCTGTGTTTTCAGCATTGCGGGGAATTCAGGGTTTGGAACGTTTCCGGCGTAAGGGATTATTAGCGGTAAAGCTCGAATTTACCCTGCATGCAATGGCCTATAACTTATCAAGAGCGGTTGCTCTGATATTATGGATGATTTTCAGTCTATTATTTGTACAAACTAAAATCAGAAAAAGAGAAAATCTGCACGGTGGGATATTGTTGAAAAAAAAATTCCACCCCTTTTGCGACAGCCTCTAGAGAGTTGGGAGAACGATGAAGTTCAATCTCAAAATGCTGAATAATATTTTCTAGTGTAATAGGGCGTTGATTGTCAATAAGTGCCACCACTGCATTTCCTATAACATGCGGGATCATGCTACTTGCTAGTTTCGCCATATTGCTACGCTCTTTTTTCTTCACATTTTCAAGCCGTTTTTTAATTGATTCTTGATCCATGAATGCCTCATTTAAATTTTAAATCGTCAGTATGTTAGTAGAAAAAGCGCGACCCATCGGGTGCTAGAACACCGGACAGGCCGCCAACACACAGAGGATACCTGTGAGTCAACCGTGGCGCTTTCCGTTCTCGAGAACAGGAAAGAGTCTACACGAATTTCCATTAGTGAAACAGGCTTACAGACAATGCAGCAACATTTTTTACCGATACTGCCCTGGATAGGTGGTAAACGGCGGCTGGCAAAACAGATTTTACCGCGCTTCCCTGCACATACTTGTTATGTGGAGCCCTTTTGTGGCGCGGCGGCACTTTACTTTATGAAATCACCCAGCCAAGCAGAGGTGATTAACGACATCAACGGCGAGCTGGTCAATCTCTATCGGGTGCTGAAACACCATCTGGAAGAGTTTATGCGCCAGTTTAAATGGGCGCTGGTCAGCAGGGCGATGTATCAATGGTTGCAAATGACCCCGACCGAAACCTTAACCGATATCCAGCGTGCAGCCCGTTTCTATTACCTGCAAAAACAGGCGTTCGGCGGCAAAGTCGCTGAGCACACCTTTGGCGTGACCACCACCACGGGGCCACGTCTGAATCTGTTACGGATGGAAGAAGAGCTGTCGTTGGCTCACCTGCGATTGTCACGCACCACTATAGAACAGCTGGACTGGTCAACCTGCATTGCCCGTTATGACCGCCCGCACACGCTGTTTTATTGCGATCCGCCGTATTGGGGCACTGAGGGGTATGGGGTGGATTTTGGTCTTGACCAATATGAAAAACTGGCGGAGATGGGACGAAACCTGGCGGGCATGATGATTATTTCCGTCAATGATATTCCTGAAATTCGGGCAGTGTTTCAGGACTTTGCGATGGAGAGTGTACCAATTCGCTATAGCCTCAACAGCAATCAGCCCACCCAACGGCGTGAGCTGATTATTACCGTTAAATAATCCCCTTCGCGCCAACGAAGGGGGAAGGCTTAAGCTCGCTGACGAGTGGCTTTTTTCTCGGACAAGGCTGATATCGTGCGCTGGACAATATCCCGTGACTCACTTGGAATATGCCTAAACGCTGTCAATAAGTTAGCCTCTTCCTCATCACGCACCACATCGAGCGCACTGGCTTCATCACTGCGCTCACCGGTCATAACATAAAGAAGATCGACTCCTAACGCTTTCGCCGCGATTAAGTAGCCTGCATCAGGATGACGTTCGCTTTTTTCGTAGTTGTACTGGGTGAGTTTTTTGACCCCACAGCGTTCGGCGAAGATTTCTTGGCTAAGTCCCAACCGCAGGCGCTCTGATTTGAGACGGTCTCCTACCCCTTCCAGCGTTAATGTCACCCACTGCTGAGTATCGAGCGGATCCTGTTCATCGCTCGTAGCGATCGTAGAGGTTTTGCCAGCCAGTTGCTGACTTAACTGTTGTAACTGCTTTTCTTTTTCTGCTACCAGTTGCTGACTGCGTTTAAGCGCCGCTTCATCTTTACGTAGCGCGGCCTTCAACTCCCTCACGGACATACGGTCGACATCGTCCAAAGTCAGACCAGCAATGGTGCCGCCTTCGGCGAGTTCAGCGAGTTCTTCATCATCCTGGGTCATCAATTCAAAAAGCTTTGCTTTTCCTAATCCGGCCAACGTAGGCCGTTTTCCCATTAATTGAGGCGATAAATATTTTAGTGACGCTTCCATCATCCTCCGCGCTGTTCTCTCTGCCAGCCCTAATTGCTCAGTAACAATTTTAGTAAACTCGCCGTGCGGCTCATTTTCTTTGATAATGATGAGTCGCTTGCCCGCCTCCAGCATCGCCTCGGCACTTTGCGCCATATAGAAGCGCGCTTCATGAACAATCCTCTCCCTTTCATAGGGTAGCCCGTCGCCAAAACGCGCCATCACCTCCTGTTGGGCGCTGTTTTCTGTATTTTTTTCAGGGTATTCAATTGCCCCCCACCCCCCCCGCAATCGTGATATTGTCCGCTGTATTCACAGACAGGGCAGTTGCGGTTTTTTTCTTTGCCATACAGCTCTCCTTTCAGGTCGATAACGACCCGTGGTTTTTCATTGTGATAAAGAATATACAAAAACAAACAAAAAAGACTTTACATTATTTTGCATGTCATTGTATATTTATTTTTAACTTTTTATAACGGAGATAACACCATGTCACTACAACATCCCGCCGACTTTAAGCGCAGTTTTTATGATCGCGTTTATCAGGAYTACCCGACSGTGGCGGCGTGGGCGCGCCAATCCGGYTTCAAACCCTATCAGGTTTACATGTTGCTTGATGGCTCYTGCCARGGCTGGCGCGGRGAAGSCCGYAAAATYAAACAGGCRATTGAACAGATMATGGGYTCCCCCATGCCATCGGGYMAAAAGCGCCATAAAAAATAACATTCRCCYGTTTCACTGACGGTAWCACAATTTCCATTAATGAAAAAGAGGCATYCGATGAAAAACACCTTATTACTGCAYCCTTCTTCACGCACACGGCGRGCGCTRCGTATYTTGAAAGCGATGAAAGGGCATTACCGCGAKGGTYTGTCYAATAARGCACTGGCAGMRCTTACCAAAGACTCMSCKGCCAATATCAGTCGTACCCTGCCGTTTTTASTGGAAGARGGSATGRTTGAGCRGCGYTTYAATGGGAATTACGSCYTGAGTGAAGAATTGATACAGATTGCCMTKGCCTTTTTTGATGAAACGGAACGGGCRCAAATCAAGATGGCCGAAAGACRTGGGCGCTGCGTAGCMTCAYCGTCAAAAYCGTAAGAGGAAAMAATMATGGGTAGAAAAGCGTTACCGATGCCGGCTGATATCACCCCCGAGCAACCGTTGACACCGGATTTAATGAACAACCTTAATGCCCTGGCTGAACATCAGCAGGCSATTATGGAYAAGTACGGCGAAGGCTTACCCTATCAGCGCGAGCGCATTGTGCATGAAGCGCGCTTCTATATGGCGCAAAGTGCCGAAGCCATGCTGGAGGCAGGAAAGCGACTGATTATTATCAAGGAGAATGAACCACATGGCTCCTTTAAAAATATTGTTACAGATCAATTGGGTTTAACCACAAGTACAGCACAAAGAATGATGCAGGCCGCATTAAAATATTTATCACCAACTCTAAGTACAAAGAGCCCAACGTTGGGTTGTTTGGGAAAGGCAAAGCTTTTTGAATTAATGACCCAGGACGACGAAGATCTCGCCGAACTCGCCGAAGGTGGCACCATTGCTGGGCTGACGCTAGATGATGTCGACCGCATGTCAGTCAGGGAGTTGAAGGCCGCGTTACGTAAAGATGAAGCGGCGCTTAAACGCAGCCAGCAACTGGTAGCAGAAAAAGAAAAGCAGTTACAACAGTTGAGTCAGCAACTGGCTGGCAAAACCTCTACGACCGCTACGAGCGATGAACAGGCTCCGCTCGATACCCAGCAGTGGGTGACGCTGACGCTGGAAGGGGTGGGAGACCGCTTGAAGTCGGAACGTCTACGGTTGGGACTGAGCCAGGAGATGTTCGCCGAACGCTGTGGTGTTAAAAAACTGACCCAGTACAATTACGAAAAAAGTGAACGCCATCCTGATGCCGCTTATCTGGTATCCGCTAAAGCATTGGGGATTGATGTTAATTATTTGATCACCGGCGAGCGCAGTGATGAAGCCAGTGCGCTTGATGTGGTGCGCGATGAGGAGGAGGCGGAAATGTTAACAGCTTTCCGGCATATCCCTAGCGAAACCCGCGAGGTGGCTAAACGCACCTTGACGGCAATGGCAGAGAAAAAAGCCGCCCGTCACCGAGCTTAACCTTCCCTATCAGGGGCCGCGAAAGGGATTATTTAACGGTAATAATCAGCTCACGTCGTTGCGTGGGCTGATTGCTGTTGAGACTATACCGAATCGTGACACTCTCCAT
>NZ_NHNG01000325.1:0-4759 GCF_002287155.1 Arsenophonus sp. ENCA | reverse complement strand
CCTGAACAAAAACAAGAAAATAAAATAATCTCGGGCATCCGTATTACAGTTGAACACGCCATCGCGGGTATCAAGCGCCTCGGTTGCATGACCCAAATTTTACGGAATCGTAGACCCTTTATTGATGATACCTTCTTACTCCTTAGCGCAGGTCTTTGGAATTTCCATCTCAGAACAGCGTAAAATTTACTTCAATCACCGAAACACCCTTATTTCACTATTAAGCAACACGCTTAATAAAGTAACGGTTTCTCCAGCCTTTAGTGTTAGCGTTATTTGGTTTAAAAGCCGGGGTTGATTGGGATAGCCAAAAGTGACTCTATCAATATCAAGCAATGTCATACAGAGAACCTCAGATCATATAATGCCAGATGAGCGGCTACTAAATTATGAGTAATTTGGTGTTTAGGTGTGTTAAAGATGGTGTTAACGTTGCTATATTCGACAATTTTACCATCGTGCATGACAGCGACTTCATCAGCCAAGCGCGCTACTACTCCCATATCATGGGTGACTAATAACATACCAACCGCTCGAGTTTGGATAGTGTTTTCTAGTAGATCAAGAATATGTGTTTGGGCAACCGTATCAAGATCAGTCGTTGGTTCATCAGCAATGATAAATGGTGCATCACTGAGTATCGCTATTGCTATCATCATGCGTTGTAACATTCCACCACTCATTTCAAAAGGATAAAGTGAAAGTATATGGCTAGCATTTTCTAATCCAACTGACTGTAATGTTATGTTAATCCTCTCGATATCGACAGGTTTGCCAAGTGCCCGGCAGGTTTCTTGAATATGGCTAGCCATTGTATTAAGCGGATTAAAAGCACTGCGTGGATTTTGCATGATGGTTGCGATGTGGCTACCACGTAATTGTTGAGCGGAGGTAATATCTCCATCTAGTAGTAAGCTTCCGGCGGTCTGATTTACGCCCGCAGGTAATATTCCGAGCATGGCGGCGCATGTTAATGACTTGCCACAACCGCTGCTACCAACTAATGCTAACACTTTGCCTTTATTAATGGTGAGTGATACATCTTGAACCAGCAGTCGTTGTGCTTTTAGTGTTATATTTTGTAGCTCAATTTTCTGTGACATTAGCCGTTACGCTCCGCTAGTAGATAAGGATCGAGGTAATCGCGTAGGGCATCGCCAAGTAGATTAAAAGCCATCACCGTTAGAAATAGGGCTAAACCCGGCCACAAAATTTGTAGAGGTTGAGTCCAGATATATTGGCGAGCATCATTGATCATAACTCCCCATTCAGCCGTTGGCGCACTAACACCCAGTCCAAGAAAAGACATGCCTGCCACATGTAACATCATATGACCAAGATCTAAGCTTGCCAAAACCAATAACGATGGAATAATTGCACCGGCTAGGTGATCAATGAATAAACGGCTGTTGCTGGCTCCATACATCCTTGCTATTAGAATAAATTCACGTTGACGCAGAGAAATAACAATAAGCCTGTTGCTCAATAGCAAAATTAATTGTGACTTACAAAAAAACCAGCTATTGATGATAAAATCATCAATTTTTGAATTAAAAATGACCTATATAAGATTAAAAAATAACTTATTTTTGTGTTTTTTAGATGTATCTAACTTGTTTTTATTGAAAGCAGTTTTATTTCACTATTGAGCAACAGGCTTAATGTTTCGCACCATACGTGCATACCAAGCCCAATGTGATAAAGCGATAGCAATGATTACGTTTGTTAGCCCTGTTCCTAAAACGCCGACCATAAAAAATGATAAAATTGAAGTAGGGAACGTCATAAAAAGCTCAGTGGTACGCATCAGGATTTGATCTATTTTGCCACCCAATAACCCAGCGCTGCCACCAATGATTAATCCTAATGACAGTATCAAAATAAGACAGAGTATGACGGAACCTAGCGAAACACGCGTAGCTGCTAATAAACGAGAGAAAATATCGCGGCCTAAATGGTCGGTGCCAAGCCAGTGTTGCTGATTTGGTGGTAGTAGTCGCTGTGTTAACTCGATCGCTTGTGGATCGTAAGGTAGCCACCAGTGGCTGGTAATGGCTGTTATAACCAGTAGTACAATAATGATGATCGCTAAGCGGACAGACCAACGAGTTGAAAGATAAAAATTCATGCATTTCCTCTTTCATGACGTTGGATCCTTGGGTCAAGAATGGCGTTAAGGAGATCAACCAGCAGATTGCATAACACATAAACTACAACCATCATTAAGGTGAAACATTGGATCACCGGATAATCTCGATTAAAAATTGCCGATACGGCATAGCGACCTATACCGGGCCAGGCAAATATGCTTTCAATAATCAGGGTACCACCGATGAGCTCACCAATGTGCATTCCAAGTGCGGTTACTATCGGTAATGATGCATTACGTAAAATATGTCGTCTTTCAGTTTGTTGCTTGTTTAGTCCCCGTAACCTTGCCCAGCTAACATGTCGTTGTCCTGCAACTTCTAACATACTGGCACGTAGCAATCTGGCATTAATGGCTAGTGACATAAAAGCAATAGAAAATGCTGGCAAGATAATATGTTGCCAGCTACCATAACCGAAAGCAGGTAGCCATTTTAGCCACACTGAAAATAACATGATTAATAGAAAGGCTAGCCAGAAATTTGGCATTGAAACGCCTAAAAATGCGATAATACGTACGACAAAATCGGGTAAACGATTACGGTGACGTGCCGCCCAGATCCCTAGGGGTATCGAGGTAAATAAAATAATCAGTAATGCTGATCCAGCGAGTTGCAATGTTGCTGGCATAAATTGTAAAAGATCATTTAGTACAGGACGTTGCGTTGCATATGAAGTGCCAAAGTCTAGATGCAGAGCTTGCCATAACCATGTTCCATACTGCACAGTGAGCGGTTGATCAAGACCAAGCATTATTCGTGTTGATGCCAACATTTCTGGCGTAGGCGGCAGATTTGACAGCCGCAAATAGTCCATGGCTGGGTCACCGGTGCCATAACGCAGTAGGACAAAAACAATTACTGAAGCTGCTAATAGCAACGGTATTAGTAGTAAAATACGCCGTAAAATATAACGTAACATTATGATTTCTCTGGCTTGATTTGCTCAAATGCAATTTCTGTCGATATAGGTGAAAACGGAATATAACCCAATTGTGGACGAGAAATGGACATTAGTGATATATAACTAATTGGCAGATAAACAGCTGAATGATGTAATCGAGTCAGTACATCGGCATATAGCATTTTACGCTGTTGTTCATCTGTTGTTGTCAGGATCTGGGTGATTTCACTATCAATTATCTTTTTATCGGGCAAACCTAATTGAGCTTGATAATCAGCATGTGAAGGAACCCGCATTGAGCTCATAAAAGCGTATGGATCGTAAGGCGCACCCCAGATGCGATTAAAAATCATGCTAAAACGGCCATCGCGTTGACGGGCATAAAAGCTGCTTTCTTCTTCGCCTATTAGTCTTGTATCTACCCCAATTTGCCATAAGTTAGCCTGAATAACTTCAGCCATTGTTTTACCTACTGGTAATATCCAGCCAGCACTATCCAATATTGCTTTAGCTTTCTGCGGATCATACTCTCTGGCCGTGAGCTTGATATTCGCATAAGGTACCGATGGGGCAAACAGGGTATTGGCTACTTTTTGGGTAGAATAAAATGTATTGGCGATCAGTTTTTTTTATCAATAGCATGATTGAGTGCTTCCCGTACTGCTAACTCTTTAGTTGGTGTTCGAGCGGAGTTTAGAGCTAGCATTACCGTTTCAATCGGCGCAGAAAGCTGGGTATGGTATTTTGGATTATGGCTAAATCGTGCAAAAGTTTCAGGTGGTAATAGCCCTTCATTACCATACAGTAATTCGATATCGCCAGCTTCAAATGCGACGGCGCGGCTAGTTGGATCGGGGATCACTTTGATGGTTATTTTTTCTAGAGCCGGTTTTTTGCCCCAGTATCGATCATTACGTAGCAAAATATCATATTGATTAAGTTTTGATGTCTGTAACTTCCATGGTCCAGTACCAATTGGCGCTATGATACCATCCATAGTTTCATGTTTTTTAAACTGCGAAGGTGCGATAAAACGGAAAGGGCGAGGTAAAGATAGCTCCTGTAGGATAGGGTAATAAGCGCTTTTTAGCGTAATTTGTAACTCAGTATTATTTAACGCTTTAACATTGGTTATCTGGTTAGTTAATTCTAGCCAAGCATGACGTTGGCGGTTATTGAGAATAGCCCGAAAGTTTTTTTCGACTGCCTGCACGTTAAAAGGTTCACCGTTAGAAAATTTGACGTCATCACGTAAGGTAAAAATCCACACTCTGCCATCTGAGGAATGCTGCCAACTTTTTGCAAGCCAAGGTTTTACTTGCCCATTAGCTTGATATTTAACCAAGGGCTCATAAATCATACTTTGGGCAAACATCTGGTTTGGGGTGTAGAAAGCCTGTTGCTCAATAGTGAAATAAAACTGCTTTCAATAAAAACAAGTTAGATACATCTAAAAAACACAAAAATAGGTTATTTTTTAATCTTATATAGGTYATTTTTAATTCAAAAATTGATTATTTTATCATCAATAGCTGGTTTTTTTGTAAGTCACAATTAATTTTGCTATTGAGCAACAGGCTTAGTGTAAGATACTCTTGTTTGGCGTTATCAGAAGTCAGCCCATCGCCTTTATCTCATGACACGGTTAGCCGATGGTTAAAAAGTAGATGTTTCCGCCCTAAAGACCTATGGCGATTAGTTGAACCTT
>NZ_NHNG01000673.1:0-4776 GCF_002287155.1 Arsenophonus sp. ENCA | reverse complement strand
AAACAACGTTTTTAGAGGGCGAGGAGTGAATTCAGAAAGCACGGGGGTAATTTTATATGATTTCCAGAAGTTCAAGGTACCACCATTCTACCCGATATCGATTTGCAGCCGCTAGGCTGCTTCCTTGCAAGCTGGCTTCTTCGGATATTTTTTGCATTTTGGCTAAATGTTCTTCCCAACTACAGGCAATTGGCTTGATATTTTCGGGCATGATTTTTTGTAGTCGTTGGATGATATTCATGGTTGCGTCTCCAAAAAAATTAACCGTTGATAACAACAAACCCCTCAGGATTGCTTGGACGGGTTGTTATTTCATTGATGAGACTGTTGCGCTGATATTTTTTCTGCTCAAGCCAAGAAACCTCAAAGCCTTGCCAGTTTCTGAGCATACATTCAGCCAGTATGTCGTCGGTTGCATATCCGAATTTGTTGGCAGCGTTAATTTTTTGCACAAGTCGGTTAAGTGCCGTTTCGGTCAATTTGGCTTTTTTGTTTTTTCGATGCTCAAGATAATCTTGCCAAATGTTTTGACTAGGAGGTTGAACAAATTTTGCGCGATGGAAACTAATATTATTAGGTTCTATTTTATGACTGGTTCTATATGACTGATTCGGGTGACACTGTGTCACCATGAGCTGCTGTTTTTGTCACTATGAGGTTGTCATTTTTGTCACCATCACTTACCAAATTGTCACCGTCATTTTTTGGTTGTTTCGTATTTGGATTTGGTGATAAAGATTGGCTATTACTTAACCGCAAAACATACTTGTTTGATTGATTATGGTGATGCCCGTTTCGCTCTCTTTGAAAAACTTGAACGAGTCCTTGTTTTTCCAGTTCGGCAATATGACGAATGACGGTTCTTTTTGAAATTTCACACTGCTTGGCAATAGATTCATAGGAAGGCCAACAAATACCTTCATCATTGGCATGGTCAGCAAGTTTAAGCAAAACGAGTTTTCGGGCGGGATTTCCTACTTGGGTATTCATGGCTTGCACCATTAACATTATACTCACTATCGCTATCCTCCAAAATTTTCAAAAAGAAGCTCGCCATCAAATTAATTGACGGTCAATTCACGTGTGATTTCCCTGGGGTGGTTTAAATAAAATTTGAAGAAAAATAAATTTTAATCATAAAAATAGGCGTCAATTCGCGCCCTTTGGTTAGCTATTATTTGTTTTTGCTGTTTTTTGCGGTGATTCATGAACAGATTAGCGTAAACTACTATCTGTCGTTGAAAATCCTGTAACTGCTGACGTGGATTTTCGTGTCGCCAAAAGGCTTTTTTGAGTTTCTAGTTAAATACCTGTTGTTTCTCTTTTTCTCTCGAAAATTGAATTGCCCGAAGTATTTTCCTTTTTTTGACGTTATCTCTCTTTTGAAGAAAAATGATTTTTTGGGGCATACCTCTCTCCTGAACGCTATATTTTGATGTTTTTGAATTTCATACGATAACAACCCTCGTAAACACGAAGATTTTTAAATACGATTTCCACAAATCGATTGAATGTGGATAACGGTGTTATTGAATAAAAAACACCAACACAGAATGCCAAAAAGCATATTATGTGCTCTGCGAACCACAGAGAGGTAAACCCCAAATTGTTAAAGAGCGAATGCTGTACATACGTACAGAAAAAAAGATAATAAGATTGTAATGCGAAATTTCAATATGTCAAATAGTTGATCAAATTCAATAACTTAGGTAAAAATAAAGCGATCAAAATCAATGAGTTACGATACAAAAAAATAATCGTATTTTTTGGGTGGGATGAGTTGAATTTTTTTTGCTAATTTAGCAATTTTTTGGCGTGTATATTCGGGTGCCGCTTTCTCCTATCAAAACACCGTTTCCGCCGATAACATCAAAGTGATACATCAACCCTTTTTCTGTCATTTCGCGCTTTTTCAATTTCACGATTTTCAACGTTTTGTTGTTGTGAAAAACCGACATGCCTGCCTTTAAATGTCGAAAGGTTGTTCTGTATTTTCTGGGCTGAATCATGATAATTTCCTCTTTGTTCTCAAACGAAAAATAGAAATATCAAAAATCTTTTGTTTTAGGGCTCCGTTTGGGAAACGGAAAATATTGTACGTTAAGTCTGTTTTTTGTGCTGACTGCCATCAACAATATGCTTATCGACCTGATGGCAGCCATGTCACATAAGGACTGGCTGAGTCGCCGAAAACGACAAAAACAGGGAATTGAGCGCGCGCATATGCTGGGTAAATATCGAGGGAAACAAGCTGATCAGGAACGGTACCAAAAAGTAATGTACTACCGTCAGGTGAAAAAACTCAGCATCCGAGAAACAGCAGAGGCAACAGGCTACAGTGCTTCGCAGGTTTGCCGTATTCAAGCTCTTTATAAAGAAGTGGCGTCTGATTAAAAAGTAGTCTTAACGTACAATATTTTCCGTTTCCCAAACGGAGCCCTAGATGGTTAAACTCTTCCTATTTTTTATCTCAGTAAAAAAATAAAAAAAGTATTAGTGCGGTCCGCAAAAAGTCTGTTAATGTGCTATCAGTGGGTGATTTAGCCTGATGGAACAATCAAAATAGTCAGCCGATAGCTCTATCACACTCTCACAGCCCACTTCATAGACATATCCGTTTGATAAATTCACATCTGAAAAGATAAATCCATATCCCTATTTAATTGCCTCGCTGATATCTCGTATACAGCGCCGTAATCCTTTTATCGGGAAAGAATTACTTTTCGGCGGAAATTATCTTAATCTTTTAATGAAATTCTTTTATAAAAATAAAGAGGTTTTTATGGCTTATTCTCAATGGATAAAAATGAACATTTCTCCAGAAAATTTTAGTGTAAAAATAAAAAATCTATCTATTGGATGGGGAAAATTCCATAATCCAGCAGATAAAGACGAAGAAATTAATATCGAAAACATTAATAACTATGTTGTTAAAGAGGGGGAAACCTACATCATTGCTTCATGCGGTCGTGAAGATGCATCTTCAGGTACAACAGGTAGCTTCGACCTTTTTGATGAAGATATTAAAATTGGGCATTATAGTTGGGATTGTCCATGGGGTTCTAAGAAAAATACTAGTGAATGGAATAGAGAAAATAATAAATATATTGTAGACGTCAGTGGTGCCAACTATGATGGAGGAGCAATAGGTACTGTAAGTTTTGACCTTTATAAAAAAGGTTAATTAAATTAGGTGTAGTAGCTTAGACTTAATCTGACAGTTACCGGTTATTTATACAGTATCTGTCAGTTTAAATCTGATTTAAATCTTTCGCTCTCCAAAGTTGTTTTCCATCCTGTAAAGTTGCCAAAGGGGTGCGGCCACAACACATTTTTCCTTGATGAGTACACTGGTTATTATATTGCTCTAACCATTTGTCTAAATCATATTGTAATTCATCTAAAGTCCCATAGATTTTCTTACGAAAAGCCACCTGGTAGAACTCTTGTAATACGGTTTTATGAAAGCGTTCACAAATCCCATTAGTTTGAGGGGAGCGAGCTTTGGTTTTTGTGTGATCAATATCGTTGATAGCCAAATAAAGTTGATAATCGTGATGTTCAACTTTACCACAATACTCACTGCCTCTATCCGTTAATATACGTAATATCGGTAACCCATGTTGCGTATAAAAAGGCAGAACCTTATCATTTAATAAATCCGCCGCCGTTATTGAGCTTTTCGTTGTGTAAAGCTTACAGTGAACCACTTTACTGTAAGTATCAATATAAGTCTGTTGATAAACACGACCAACGCCTTTTAAATGACCGACATAGAAAGTATCCTGTGACCCCAGATAACCCGGATGCACCGTTTCAATCTCACCACTAACCTCATCATCCTGCGCTTTCTTTTCCAATGCGCTGATTTGTGATTCAGACAGCATAATCCCTTCTGTCGCTATTTTATCTTCAAGCGCTTTTAAGCGTTTTGTGAAATTTTCGAGATTATTACGTAACCAAATAGAACGAACACCACTACCAGAAACAAAAATGCCTTTTTTTCTGAGTTCATTACTACTACGATGTTGTCCGTGGGCAGGGTACTCAATGGCATAATCAACCACTGCACTTTCAATCTGTTCATCTACTCTGTTTTTTATGTTAGCTACCCGTCGATTTTGATTAATTAAAGCATCTATCCCACCATCGTCAACAAGTTCCTGATAGCGATAAAAAGTATCTCGGGATACCCCCATAATCTTACAGGCTTTTGATACATTACGAAGCTCTTGTGCAAGGTTAAGTAAGCCGACTTTATGTTTGATGATAGGATTATTTGTTTGATACATAAAATTACCTTTTATTTAATTATCTAGTGATGTTAACTAAAACCGGTAACTTTCTTTTTTAAATCAGAATTGTCAGATTAAGTTAAGACTAATACAATTTATTACTAGATATGCATCCTAATATCATGCCAAGTCGTTTTGTGAATAACCTAAAAACGGTCACTAGTCGATTGTTACGAAAAGAATATGCTGAACACATCAATCGTTTTTATTGGAAACCCGTACTTTGGACTCGAGCTTATTGCCTGATTACAGCAGGTGGTGCGCCACTTGAAGTCCTCAAATCATATATTGAAAAACAAGAAAGGCCAGAGAAATGACAGCTCGAAGAGCTGTTTGCTATCCATCTCCCACCTAATGCTAAAAGCTCGTTTTACTCGCAATTAACATTCAGGAAGGAGAATTCCGCAAATTTAGTTAAATCACGCTGCCAGCATTCAAAAATCGACTTTACATAAAATGCTCAACAATCTTTTTCTACATA
>NZ_NHNG01000686.1:0-4814 GCF_002287155.1 Arsenophonus sp. ENCA | reverse complement strand
AGCACCCACGACAGTCAGCATTTCGAAAGGGTCATTGACAAGGCCAACACCAATCGCAATATCTACGCCGACCGAGGCTATCCCTCTGCGGAGCGGGAAGCTTGGCTGAAGGCAAACGGCTATAGGAGCCAGATTCAGCGTAAAGGCCATCGAAACAAACCGTTGTCCAAGACTCAGCAAGGGCGAAACCACAGGATTGCAAAGACTAGGGCACGGGTTGAACATGCATTTGCGGCGATGGAACAAATGGGTAGAAAACTGATCCGCACCATTGGACAGGTGCGCGCTAATTTTGCCATGACGATGATGGCAGCATGTTACAACCTAAAGCGGTTGGCGTACTTCCAGAGCGCGTGCATCGTGGCTTTCTGACGCCCAGAATGGGTCAAATGGCCCTAGCCAGGGCAATGTGCGATAGAATCAGTAGCGTGATAATCAAAAAAAATCTAATTATTTAGAATGAAAGCCAAGGGTTAATTGAAAATCTTGAGTTTTTCGAGGTGCCCTTAAGTTAATGCAACCAAATAAAAGGGATACAAGCGAGTGTAAAAAGACTCATTGTAATATTAAAAATAAACCAAGCATTACGGCCACGAAGCAGGATGCCGATTAAAGAACCAAAACCAACCCAGACAAAACCACCGATTAAATTAACAATCAACATAACAAAACTTATGATCAAAATCGAGTTAGCGTAGTTATCAGCAACACTATAACTACTAACTGCACCTAACCCCATCATCCATGCTTTGGGATTCAGGAATTGTAATAAACTCCCTTGATACCATTTAATTGATTTAGCAACTTTGGACTCTGTATTAAGTTGCATATGGTGGGATGTAGCGAGTTTCCAAGCAAGCCATAATAAATATAAACTCCCAACAATTTTCATTATAATTTGTAGCACCGGCGAAAGCAGTAAAAGAACAGCAAGGCCAGCAGCAGAAATAAATAGAATACTCTGGATACCTAATATTACGCCGAACATTAAAGGTATTGAACGCCGTAAACCATACTGAGCACCTGATGACGTAAATAATAAATTATTTGGCCCAGGAGTAATCGCCACAATGAATAAAAAAGTAAATAACGCAAAAATCAGCCCATAACTCATTTAAGATCCTTTGATTAACTATTATTAATCTTTTTTTCATATTAAAAATAACAATATATTATCAGAATATATGTAGAATTAATTATTTAGATTTACAATTATGAGTAAAAATTTTCAACCAATAAATTGGGCTAAAAATCCTCATTTACAAACACTACTACCGCGTATTGTGAGGAAAAAGCCGCAAATCAAACCGTTATGGCAACGCCTAGAATTACCTGATGGTGATTTTATTGATCTCGCTTGGAGTGAAGATCCTCAATCTGCGAAGCATAAACCTCGACTGGTCATTTTTCATGGCTTAGAAGGCAGTTTTAGAAGCCCATATGCTCATGGCATGTTAGAAGCGACTAAAAGACGAGGATGGCTTGGTGTAATTATGCATTTTCGTGGCTGTAGTGGAGAACCGAATCGACAAAAACGCATTTATCATTCCGGTGAAATTACCGATGCCCGCTACTTCCTCAAATGGCAGAAAACGATTTACGGTAAAGTACCAATTGCCGCGGTTGGCTACTCACTTGGTGGTAATATGTTAGCTTGCTATTTAGCAGAAACCGGACAATATGCTGATGTTAATGCAGCAGTCATTGTTTCCGCCCCTTTAATGTTAGAGCCATGTTCAATTCGTTTAGAAAAAGGGATTTCACAATTCTATGAGCGTTATTTACTAAACGGCCTTAAACGTAATGCAACACGCAAACTCATTCGCTACCCAGGTTCATTACCGCTTAATTTGCTACAACTAAAAAAGCTAAAACGGCTACGTGATTTTGATAATGTCATCACGGCGAAAATACACGGTTTTAAAGATGCAGCGGATTATTATCATCAATGTAGTGCTCTGCCTCGGTTACCAAATATCCGTGTGCCAACACTAATTATTCATGCAAAAGATGATCCTTTTATGGCGCCTGAAGTTGTACCGGATATCAACCAATTACCCGCTAATATTGAGTATCAAATGACAGAACATGGTGGTCACGTTGGGTTTGTTAGTGGCACATTAAAACAGCCTAAAATGTGGCTTGAGCAACGCATACCTGATTGGTTAACCCCACATCTGGAGCCGTAATTTATGATCATTCCATGGCAACAGCTAGCAGCAGATACTTTAAATAATTTGATTGAAAGCTTTGTGTTACGAGAAGCAACGGATTATGGAAAAGATGAGAAAACGCTGGAAGAAAAAGTTGAGGATATTAAGCAACAATTACGATTAGGAAGTGTTGTGCTTGTCTGGTCTGAATTACATGAAACGATAAATATTTTGCCAAAAACACAATTACATTCTTAAATAACTGTATACATCGCTATATAAAAAGAAATTTTACGTTATTGTAATTAATGTGTTAAAACATTGTGTTATCTGAATGCGTAATGGAAGCCATTTATTATGTCGGCTAATCATCCGATCATTGCAGTAACAGGCTCCAGTGGTGCGGGCACCAGCACCACCAGCCTTTCATTTCAAAAAATCTTTACTCAGTCACGAGTTTCGCACAGGCATATAAAATTCTAAAAATGGCTTAAAAGCAATGATTAATCTGCAAGTTACTAAAAAACATAAATTTTCTTAAATTACAATAAGTTGTATTTGATTTATAAGGTTTTGACTATTTATATATCATGCTGAATTAAACTTAAAAATAGAGCGTTTTTTTATTGGTGCGAAACTCGTGATATTACTAGCGTCTGTTATACCTTCCCACAAGAAAATGCCCTTTTGCTATTGAGCCGTCACTACATCCCAGAAGCCCAATTACAGAGTCCAGCGAATAAGAACAGGGCGATTTATCATCAATGGGTACGGTTAGGCTGGCTGAGAACGACCAAAGGCGATTGTATTGATTATGACCGTATCAGAGATGATATTCTTAAAGATAGTGAGCAGTTTGAAATTAAGCTCATTGGCTTTGATACGTGGAATGCAACCCATCTCAGAACCCAATTACAGGGCGCAGGTTTAGATGTTGAGCCTTTCCCACAAACCTATATGCGCTTAAGCCCTGTCGCCAAATCCGCCGAAGTGTTTGTTAATCGTCAGAATATTTACCATAACGGTGACCCTGTTTTAACATGGGCGATCGCTAATGCCGTAATGGAAACCGATGCAAACGCCAATATCAAACCAAACAAGAAGAAATCGGCTAACAAAATTGACCCCGCCTTAGCCTTTCTGATGAGCTTTGGTACATGGCAGATAGAGCATGAGGACTTTACCTTTAGCCTGACCGATGAGCAGAAAAAACGATTAGCTTCATTTGATGGGGTGTAATTACCTTACGGTTCAATAGATTTCTTTAGAAAATTTCAATTTAATAATGTTCTGATGTTATTATATGTTTATAAGTTCGTTCGGCAATTTTTGTATAAAAATATGTATAAATAATAATATAAAACCGCCTTATTTTTAATAAAAATCATTTATTATCATAATATTAAATAATATGGTGAATTCATGTATAATCAATTCACCCCAACGAACTGAAAAGGATTAAATATGCGAGATTTTTGTCATTTTTATCTTAAATGTTATCGCGATTTATCTGATGATTTTGAAGAGAAACAAATGCCTAAAAAGCCCAGACCAAAACCTAAACCAAATTAAAAGAGATAACACTATGAACCGTCATAATATAATTTTTGATATTAATTATTCTTATTATTTAGAAGAAATGTTTAGCACCTTAACGGGACGTATAGATAAATTGATATCTGTGTTTTTGTTTATATTGGGAGGTTCAGTTTTTACACCTTTTTCAAATTTGCTTTTATTTGGTGTCTTTGTTTCATGCCTTTCTGCCATTCAGTATTTCTACGAATACGCTAAACATTCATGTTTTTCAAACATACAGGCTAAGAGATATCTGGCATTAATTTATAATGAATCAACTTTAAGTGATGATGAATTACACCAGAAATTTAATGAATTACAAAAATCAGATACTAAATGCTATGGCCTTCTTGCTAATGCAGCTTATAAAAGGACATCAATTAAACTTGGGTTGGATGATCACACCAAGTTAACCAAACTTGAATCGATTTTTGCATGGTTTGCCGGTGATTTACCTAAAGCATGATGTTTTTGACAGCCGCTGAACAACGGGGCTTTACGGCGTATTGGTAAGATACAAGCCCTTTTTTAATGTTTCAATGATGGTGTTGGTAATGCTGTGAATCGATTAACAGCTTGCGCTTTCTCTGCTTTTAACTCTTTTTTTCCCGGATCATCTAGCTTTCTATGAATATACGGCGCTAATTTAGCTGCTGCGTCTAATGCCAGTTTTGGATCCGTATTAATATGCTTTGTCATAATCAACGTCATCACTTCAACAGGATCTTCCAGATTTTTATTCAGGTTTGCCGTCGTATTCTGTTGCGAAATGTTGACTCCGAAAGTCAACATTTTTAGATAGTTCAAGACATCGGGATCTTTAGCTAAATGACTACCCTTTGATATTGCGCTTTTTTCGCTGTAACCCGCGTCAATAGCGGCTTCTCGCTGATTTTTACCAGCATGTAATGCCTCAGCAAATTTCTTTTTTTTTATTGTTAGCATATCGTTTTTTCGTAAGCGTCGTTAAATCCCCACATTTTTTCACTTCTCCTAATTTGTCATGATGTTCGACGCTAACAATTAAGGAGAAATATTAGATGGGAATTTACCGTACAGACGAGAAATGGCGAGCTATCATTG
>NZ_NHNG01000155.1:0-4907 GCF_002287155.1 Arsenophonus sp. ENCA | reverse complement strand
AACGGACTTATCCGCCGTTTTTACCCAAAAGGAACGGACTTCAACTCAGTCACGGACAACGAGATTGCAGAACTTGAGCACATACTTAATACTCGGGGACGAAAATCGTTGGGCTATTTTTCTCCAAATGAAGTATTTTTAGCTCATCTAATGGCTCCATAACGTTTTATGGGTTTGTTGCGTTTCGACTGGGAATGGGCCAAAACTGGGTTTGGACGGTTATTATCTATCATAACGCGATCAATAAAATCGGTGCAGGGTAGGTATAATTTTTCTTGGGCGATGGTTTGGCAGCGATGCAGTAATAGATTGTCAGCTTCCGCGCCTAGCAATGTCTCGATATCGGTCATAATTTACTCCCCTTTATTGACGTTGTGATTGATTGTTATCCATTATAGTGTGAAAAACAAGCTCGATTGCTTTAGTTAAGTGAGGTGGATCGCTTCAGTTTAATGCTAGTTTTAGCGTTGGTTATTAAAGTGATGGATACTATTTTATTAACTATTTATGGTTATTTATTAACAATAGTTGCTGATAAAAAGAGTGGAATTTTATCGGCCACAAAAAGAAAAAGCTAACTCAAGGGAGATTGAGTTAGCAAAGAAGGTGGTTCCTAGTCTTACTATTAATTTTTAGTTCTACATTTTTCGCTAACTATCTTATGATAATGAATATCATATTGCTGTGATCTAATACATAAAAATGAAATTTTTCCTTAAATTATGTATTGTTATTATCCCTATTTAAGGTTACTAAAATTGCTCATAACTAAAGCAAACATATTACTATTTACTTTAGTTTTTGAACTTACTTTATTGTTTGAATCTGTTGTTTGTTATGTGGGTTTCTGGTCGTTGTGCCAGCCAAATTGCGAATTAATAGCGCAAACTGCAGATCAACATCCTCAGGGATCGGGAGATAAACTTTATAGCCATTACCTGGTGCAACTTGAATAGGTAGGTTTTTTTTATCAAATAAGTCAGTTAAGGTAAATTGAATATTTCCTGCTGGTGTCATTAACTCTAAGTTATCACCCAGACTGAATTTATTTTTCACGTCCACTTCTGCCAGCCCATCTTTGCGTTGGCCGGTGAATTCACCAACAAATTGTTGGCTATCCGAAACAGAATAACCATATTCATAGGTTTGGTACGCATCATGGTTATGTCGACGTAAAAAACCTTCGGTATAACCTCGGTGAGCTAAGCCTTCTAATGTGGTTAGCAATGAGGGATCGAAAGGTTTACCCGCAACGGCATCGTCAATCGCCCGACGATAAACCTGAGCAGTTCGAGCACAATAGTAGAAGGATTTGGTACGACCTTCAATTTTTAAAGAATGGACACCAATTTGAGTTAAGCGTTCAAGATGTTCGATTGCTCGTAGATCTTTCGAATTCATAATATAGGTGCCATGCTCATCTTCAAAAGCGGTCATATATTCACCAGGACGTTTGCTTTCTTCAATTAAAAAAACTTTGTCGGTAGGCTGTCCACTACCTAAGGTCGGCTGAATATTTTTTATCTTAATCGGTTGATGATGATGAACAATATTACCGATTGCGTCTTCTTTTCCTTCTTGTACTTTATATTCCCAACGGCAAGCGTTGGTACAGGTGCCTTGATTGGGATCGCGCTTATTAATATAACCAGATAGTAAGCAACGACCAGAATAGGCCATACAAAGTGCACCGTGAACAAAAATTTCTAATTCAATATCAGGTACCTGTTGACGAATTTCGGCAATTTCTTCAATAGAAAGCTCACGAGACAAAATAATTCGGCTTAATCCCATTTGTTGCCAAAATTTTACTGTAGCCCAGTTAACTGCGTTTGCCTGGACAGAAAGATGGATCTCCATTGCTGGAAATGTTTCTCTCACTAGCATAATTAGGCCAGGATCGGACATAATTAAGGCATCTGGTTGCATTTCGATGACCGGAGTAAGATCACGAATAAAGGTTTTTAATTTAGCATTATGTGGTGCAATATTAACCACTACATAGAAATGTTTTCCCATTTCATGGGCTTCTTTAATGCCTTTAGCTAAATTTTCATGATTGAATTCGTTGTTACGAACACGTAGGCTGTAGCGCGGTTGTCCTGCATAAACAGCGTCCGCACCATAGGCAAAAGCATAGCGCATGTTCTTCAGGGAACCTGCGGGAGAAAGCAATTCTGGCGTAAACATATAATTTCTCAATCTGATAACAAGTCATTACTTATTCTTAATCGGATAAGTTTTAAGTAGCTAATTCTAACGCCTTATGTGATGAAATCCAAATCAACCGGCGAGCGGATTAACAAAATTTAATTAAACTAATTCCCAACGATAACCTAAACCGTATACTGAACGGATAAATTGCCGCTCTTTATCTAATTGTTGCAGCTTGCGGCGTAAGTTTTTTATATGGCTATCAATGGTGCGATCAGTAACAATTCGATAATCATCATAGAGGTTATTCAACAGTTTATCACGAGAAAAAACTTTACCCGGATGTTGGGATAAATATTTTAATAATCGAAATTCCGCCGGTGTTAATTCAATGGTTTGATTTTGATAATGTATCTGATAGGCGCTTTCATCAATAATTAGCTTAAGGTCACTATTTTCTGTTGTAGTTTGTCGATAGCAACGGCGTAAAATAGTTTTAATTCTAGCGATTACTTCGCGTGGGCTAAAGGGTTTACAGATATAGTCATCAGCGCCAATTTCTAAGCCAACTAAGCGATCAAATTCTTCCGTTTTCGCTGTCACAATGATAATAGGGACGTCTGAAAATTGACGTAATTGACGGCAGATTGATAAGCCATCTATACCTGGCAACATAAGATCCACGAGTTTCGCACAGGCATATAAAATTCTAAAAATGGCTTAAAAGCAATGATTAATCTGCAAGTTACTAAAAAACATAAATTTTCTTAAATTACAATAAGTTGTATTTGATTTATAAGGTTTTGACTATTTATATATCATGCTGAATTAAACTTAAAAATAGAGCGTTTTTTTATTGGTGCGAAACTCGTGCATTATTGAAATTTTCACTGATCTGTGCGGCGTAGTAACGCAAAAAATCGATCGCTTCGCGCACTTCAGCAATGGCATTACTAAAGGTTTTGCCGGCTTCACGGATCAATACGCCAATTAAACGGGAGAATTGCTGCTCCATCAGGCAAGCCGCTTGTTGCAAAATGGCCGCTCGTTCGATGATGGGGGTCGTCGCCCAGCGAGTCGCTGCGGCAGTAGCAATTTTAAACGCATGCTCGACGTCGGTTAGACTTGCTTGGTGGACATAGCCGACGATATCGTCAAAATTAGCCGGATTAGTGATCAGCTGTCGGGCTGAAATTTCAGCCGGCGAGGGCGGTTCTCCAGCCAGTAAAGGTTTAACCTGATAACAGAGTGGGGTGGTCAGTAGGGTCTGCGCCAGTGCTGCCAGGTGATGTTCGTTAGTCAAATCAATACCAATAGCATTGAGGCGCTTGCTGCCATATAGCGCACGAGGCAGTGGGATTTGTGGATGTGGCAAACCCAGTTGGCCTGCTGTTTCAGCCGCCGCCAGTACTTGTTGCACTGGATCGGCCACCAGTTTATCTAATAGAATATTAGGATCGGCAATCTGATTAACGAATGACGTATTTGCGCCATTTTCCAGTAAGCGGCGCACTAGGTAAGCCAACAAGGTTTGATGACTACCGACTGGCGCATAAATACGACAGGGACGATTAAGTTTACCTTCGGCGATGGCGCCGACAACTTGTTGATATAGCCCTTCGCCCATGCCATGTAAACATTGAAATTCATATTGGCCAGGATAATAATTTTCACCAGCCATATAATAAATCGTGGCTAAAGTATGGGCGTTATGAGTGGCAAATTGGGGATAAATCAAATTGGGCACCGACAGTAATTTACGCGCACAAGCCAGATAACTGACGTCAGTATAAATTTTTCTGCTATAGACCGGGTAACCTTCAAGACCATCTATTTGCGCGCGTTTAATTTCACTATCCCAATAAGCGCCTTTTACCAGTCGGATCATCAAACGATGCTGACTGCGTTGCGCTAAATCGATAATTTCATCGATCACATAGGGGCAGCGTTTTTGATATGCCTGAATGACAAAGCCAATTCCATCCCAGCCGGCCAGTAGCGGTTCGAAGCACAGCTTTTCTAACAGATCGAGGGAAATTTCCAATCGATCAGCTTCTTCTGCATCAATATTAATGCCAATATCGTAATGACGTGCTTGTAAGGTTAATGTTAACAGACGAGGGTAAAGCTCAGACATCACCCGCTCATATTGAGCCCGGCAATATCTTGCATGGAGGGCAGATAGTTTAATGGATATTCCAGTACTGGCATAAATGCTTTTGCCATGGGAAGCTTTACCAATGGCATCAATTGCTTGTTGGTAAGCAGCCATGTAGCTTTTGGCATCTTCATCGGTTAAGGCCGCTTCACCTAACATATCATACGAGTAGCTAAAACCTTTATTTTCCATTTTATGCGCATTACTTAGTGCTTTTGTGATGGTTTCACCAGTGACAAATTGCTCACCCATTAGCCGCATTAAGCGTGTTGCTTAATAGTGAAATAAGGGTGTTTCGGTGATTGAAGTAAATTTTACGCTGTTCTGAGATGGAAATTCCAAAGACCTGCGCTAAGGAGTAAGAAGGTATCATCAATAAAGGGTCTACGATTCCGTAAAATTTGGGTCATGCAACCGAGGCGCTTGATACCCGCGATGGCGTGTTCAACTGTAATACGGATGCCCGAGATTATTTTATTTTCTTGTTTTTGTTCAGGCGATAAAGGTCTTTTTCGAGTTCCTTTTTTTGGGATTTGTGTATTAGGATGCTGTTTATCTATACCTTGAAAACCGGTATCTGCCCAGATGGTTACCT
>NZ_NHNG01000514.1:0-4917 GCF_002287155.1 Arsenophonus sp. ENCA | reverse complement strand
GCCATTGCAAAGCTTTCACTTTGTGCCAACGACTTTCCTTCACTGCCTTCACGATACGCACTTGTAGCTTTCTCACTTCTCGACGACAATGATACCAGTTAATTTGGCTCCATTGCGTTGTACAGTGAGCAGGTGCACCCATGTTGTACCTGATGGTCATTTGCGATTCCTGCTTTTAAAAGTTCTACCAATATTCTCGTGATGAGAGACCAAGTGGAAGTCAGCCCGCTTTCGCGTGGGTTGATGTTGCGTGTCTGCTCAAACCCTATTCGTTCTATTACAGAACGGCCTTCGCTTTTTCCACCATCCTTTACCCGCACCACCAACAGCATCCCTTGCGGTTTACCTGCCTAAGAGGCGGAGATACGGGCTTACCATGTTCCACTCAGAAAACACAATGGGTTAGGTTCTGTCTACTTCGCCGATAGCTTACTTTGTCCGTGTATTCCCAGCTTCAAAAGGAATATCCAGCTACTTTGCCTTTTGGCCACAGCCTGTCAGTACCTTTGGCTGTTTTTAGATGACGACGTTTATTTAACAGTTCACATAAGTTAACCATACCATCAAGCCTAGCGTGCAAGCCGTATTGGTACTCACAGCTCTTACTACATTGTCCCAACCGCTTCAGACCAGTTAGTTACCTATCTCGCCTGGGTTAGTAGGCTACCGTTGACGGAACAACGGGCTTTGTCAGTGTGTTATTCTACAAGCAAAGCAATTCTCTAAGCGACTTCATGTCGCACTAAAGTGATCTAGCCATTTGCCATCAACGATAAAACCAATTGTTTTGAAATTGTGAATTAACTATCATATAAATATATTATAATTATCAATATATTATCACCATGAATGATTTTTTTACATTTATATTAAAAAAATCACTTTACAAATAATAGTGATAACCATTATCATTAAAACACTTTCAGATGAACCTTTCTGGGATCATATGAAAGGACGACATTGCTCACATTGCTTCCAGTGTTTACTTATGCCAGCCTAGCGCTGGCACTTTTTTAACTTTTATCAATTTTTAACATTTTCGCTCAATTTTATCATCGCTGATAATTAATAAAGATTTCATTATAAGGCGAAATGTTTTAATAGACCTCACTTCTTGATTCATATCCTATCCGCTCTAATAGAGCCGCAAGACGATAGAGAAAATTTAAGCAAAATTTTGCCGTTCCTTTTCAGTTCATGAATATTCACAACTAAATAAAAAGTGCATAGCTTTTATTATATTCTATGCACTTTTTATTTTACTATTGACAACTCTTATTGAAAATTACAGCTCAGGGCCAGCTTTCACAAGTGCCGCTCCAACTGGGGTATCAGTATATTTTTCAAAGTTATTAATAAATCGCTTAGCCAAATCTTTAGCTTTAACTTCCCATTGGCTGTTATCTGTATAAGTATGACGAGGATCCAGAATATTGTTATCAACTCCTGGCAAATTGGTAGGTACAGCTAAATTAAAAATGGGTAAATTTATGGTTTCTGCTTTATCTATATCCCCATTTAAGATCGCATCGATAATTGCACGAGTATCTTTGATCGAAATACGTTTAGCCGTTCCATTCCAACCGGTATTAACCAGATATGCTTTTGCACCAGCCGCTTTCATTCTCTTACCTAATACTTCAGCATATTGAGTAGGATGTAATGTCAGAAAAGCCGCGCCAAAACAGGCTGAAAAAGTTGGCGTTGGTTCAGTTATACCGCGTTCAGTGCCCGCTAATTTAGCGGTAAAACCTGACAAAAAGTGGTACTCAGTTTGTTCAGGCGTCAAACAAGATACCGGCGGTAAAACACCAAAGGCATCAGCTGTTAAAAAAATAACTTTTGTCGCATGGCCTGCTTTTGAAATCGGTTTAACAATATTATTAATATGATAAATAGGATAAGAAACGCGAGTATTTTCTGTTTTTGTTCCATCATTAAAATCAACAGAGCCATCAGCCAAAACAGTGACATTTTCTAATAATGCATCGCGTTTGATGGCATGATAAATATCAGGCTCTGCCGCTTCAGACAAATGTATGGTCTTAGCATAACAACCACCTTCAAAATTAAACACACCATCATCATCCCATCCGTGTTCATCATCACCAATTAATTTACGTTTAGGATCGGTCGAAAGAGTTGTTTTTCCTGTGCCAGACAAACCAAAGAAGATAGCCACATCATCTTTTTCACCAACATTAGCGGAGCAATGCATTGACGCAATTCCTTTTAATGGCAGCAAATAATTCATGATCGAAAACAATCCTTTCTTCATTTCACCGCCATACCAAGTACCGCCAATCAGTTGCATACGCTCAGTCAAATTAAACGCCACAAAATTTTCTGAGTTTAAGCCTTGAACCTGCCAGTTGGGATTAGTACATTTTGCGCCATTCATTACAACAAAATCTGGTTGAAAATCAATCAATTCTTGTTCGGTAGGTCGAATAAACATATTTTTGACAAAATGTGCCTGCCAGGCCACTTCGGTAATAAAACGCACTTTCAAACGGGTATCAGCATTTGCGCCGCAAAAAGCGTCAATGATAAATAAACGCTTACCTGACAATTGGTTAGTCACCAAATCTTTTAATGATTGCCAAACCGCTTCGGTCATAGGTTTGTTATCATTTTTTCCTTTACCTTGATCCGCCCACCAAACAGTATCCCTAGAAACGTTATCACGAACGATATACTTATCCTTTGGTGATCTACCAGTAAAAATACCGGTATCAACCGCTACTGCACCTAAGTTGGTTTCAATCCCACGTTCATAGCCTTTTAAAGAAGGTTTTGTTTCTTCTGCAAATAGTTGTTCATATCCCGGGTTATAAACGATTTCAGTTACTTGATGAATACCATATCTAGCCATCTCTTCTGGAGTAATCTTTTTTTTTTGCACTCATTAATTTATGCTCCTAAATGAATATTAACCTTAATTAGGACATATCATAAATTTTTACTCGAAATTAACAGCGATAAAAATCAATAAATTTCATCTAAACTATTTTCTGAACTAAAAATGCGATCTAGAGCACAATCAACTCTACAGTAAAAAAATGTATTTATATCCTTTATTACGGTATAAAATAAGCACTATCAACTCAATGAATTTGCTGTTTTTTAATTCGCTTCAATTCCTCTATATCTTGTTTATTAAACAGATAGACAGCCCCACAAAATTCACATTCAATATCAATTTCACCACGTTCATGCAATATATGCTCAATATCTTCATCAGAAAGAGATAGCAAAATGTTTTCACAACGCTTTTTTGAACAACTGCAATGAAAGGCGACTAGCTGTGGATCATATAATGTCACATCTTCTTCATGATAAAGACGATGAAGAATTTCCTTTGGCTCTAAAGTAAATAGTTCCTCTCCCTTAATCGTAGTGGTTAATTGCACCAGATGATCAAATTGATGCTGACTTTCAATACCAGCAAAGGGCAATACCTGCAATAATATTCCACCAGCAGCAGGCTCACCATTTATTTCACCTGAATGAATAAATAAATGAGTCGGCAACTGTTCTGATTGTTTAAAATAATCATCCAAACATTCCGCTATTGTATTACTTTCCAATGCAACAACACCCTGATAACGCTCACCATTTGTTGGTGTAATTGTGATCACCATATAACCTTGGCCAACCATCTGTTTTAATGATGATTGAGCAGTAACTGAACCTTCAATACGAGCAACACCCCTCATTTGTTGATGATTATTTCCGTTTATTACCAACATTTTTACCGGGCCATCTCCCTGAATTTATATGGTAATATTACCATCAAATTTTAAAGTTGCTGTTAATAAACTAGTGGCAACTAACAATTCACCCAATAATAGATTAACTGCTGACGGATAATCGTGTTGATCGAGTATCTTTTTATAAGTTTCATTAACTGAAACTAGCTCACCACGAACAGCATCATCTTGAAACAAAAAACGGTGTAACTGGTCATGTTTAGACATATTTTCTCTCATTGCTAAAGTTGTCATCAAAATGACTCATTTAAATTTGTATGCTTAAATTTAATCAGGTTACGTCGTTCTTTCTTATCAGGACGACGTTCTGGGTTTGGCATGGTTAATGAATTAGTCTTACGTGCTAAAGCCAATCTTTCTCTATTAACAATACTATCTTGTGTTTCACGATATAACGCTCTTGCTTCTGATGCACCCCGTCGCTGATCGCTAATGGCCAATATTTCTATAGTTCACGAGTTTCGCACCAATAAAAAAACGCTCTATTTTTAAGTTTAATTCAGCATGATATATAAATAGTCAAAACCTTATAAATCAAATACAACTTATTGTAATTTAAGAAAATTTATGTTTTTTAGTAACTTGCAGATTAATCATTGCTTTTAAGCCATTTTTAGAATTTTATATGCCTGTGCGAAACTCGTGACCTCTTTTTATTCTCAATAGCGTGACAAAAAATGCAAGTCTCTATTCAGCAACTAGTTTATTGTATGTTGTAGCCCATCGCCCGCTCAAAACGAGGCTGTCGCAAAAGGGGTGGAATTTTTTTTTTCAACAATATCCCACCGTGCAGATTTTCTCTTTTTCTGATTTTAGTTTGTACAAATAATAGACTGAAAATCATCCATAATATCAGAGCAACCGCTCTTGATAAGTTATAGGCCATTGCATGCAGGGTAAATTCGAGCTTTACCGCTAATAATCCCTTACGCCGGAAACGTTCCAAACCCTGAATTCCCCGCAATGCTGAAAACACAGGTTCAACCATGCTCTTTCGCTGATTCAAGATTTTTTTAGACTCAGGAGTAGCCATATGTAAACGAAGTTCATCTCGCTGTTTATCTTCCGGATAGCGTTTTATTTTCCTTCCATCTTTGGATTGTGTACATTGTTTTTTTTGCTCGCATTGGGCGCAATTAACACA
>NZ_NHNG01000150.1:0-5060 GCF_002287155.1 Arsenophonus sp. ENCA | reverse complement strand
AGGTAACCATCTGGGCAGATACCGGTTTTCAAGGTATAGATAAACAGCATCCTAATACACAAATCCCAAAAAAAGGAACTCGAAAAAGACCTTTATCGCCTGAACAAAAACAAGAAAATAAAATAATCTCGGGCATCCGTATTACAGTTGAACACGCCATCGCGGGTATCAAGCGCCTCGGTTGCATGACCCAAATTTTACGGAATCGTAGACCCTTTATTGATGATACCTTCTTACTCCTTAGCGCAGGTCTTTGGAATTTCCATCTCAGAACAGCGTAAAATTTACTTCAATCACCGAAACACCCTTATTTCACTATTAAGCAACACGCTTTTTGTTTACTTTTTGTCTTGGCAATTTAGTTAATTCTGATAACTGACTATCAGAAATACGGTCAAACTCTTTATGAAATCCGTAAGTTTTTCTACAAATTGTATGAGCTACCTTTGCCTGATTTCTTGTTAAATCAGAGCTAATTAGTTCCTCATAAAGCTCATTCGGTATTTGGGTATACCCATTTTTAATCTCAGCCACGGCATTCTCCCTGACTTCGTTTTTAACTCTGTAATCATCAAGACTGGTGACTGTTGCAGCCATTTTTAACTCCTCGAATCTTCTTGAATTCCGATACAAATCGATGTGCGAAACGCTTATTTTTTGATGCAGCAACCAATAGCCCATCTGGGCTATCTGGGTATAATCTTTCTTCATGGTTTTTATTGATAAATCGTCGCTTTTTTGGCATAATAACCTCGCTGAAATTGAAAGAAAAAAGGGAAATTCGGCGTTTCCCTTCTCCTTGAAAGGCATAATTAAACTCAAAGTTCGATCTGACATTCTAAAGCTTCATCGTTTTTTAACCTTGAAGCTTCTTTTTTTGGCAACCTCAAATGCTCTAGCATATCAATTAGCTTGCGTATCTCTTCGCCTGATATATTTGTAATGACAACCTCCTGTGTCGATGCATCAGGCACACTCACCACATGCCTTGGTAAGCCGTATTCTGAGACGACCTGACAGGCTAATTTAAATATTCTGGTTTTATCCCGACTCGCTGTTGAGTGGTGGATCCCTAATGATTTGGCAAACCCGTTATTACCTCCTTCTGATGCCATCTTCTGGTAGAAATAAGATTCTAAATGCTCAGGTTTGCAGGTGATTTTGATAGTATTTGAATATTCCATGGTTATAATCCTTAAGTAATAAAATTCCCTACCTCGATATTCCTATGAGGTTGTGGTGGCTCTAACGCTTATTCAGAGCGAGTCAAAATGTTAAAGAACGATACTTGTAATTATATGATTAGAGTTGGTTTGGATTGAATCAATCCGACATCAATTCAGGCCAAATATTCTTCCAATCATATGGACGTAACTGTTTTCTAGATATTGCTTTATCACTTATTAGTTCAATACAAACACATAATTCAGCTCCAAGTTTTTGATCTTTGCTGATAGCTTTACGTAAGTACCCTAAGCTGGTTCCACACGCTTTAGCAAAAATATGCTGTTGTTCTAACGATAAAGCGTTCAGATAAATTCTTAGTTCTTCCATTAGGTTGTCCTTAAATAAGTTCTATTTATATTACCTATAAGTAATTTTTTAATCAATACCTATAGACAATTTACTCTTAGGTAAATTTACATAAGATTTTATATATGGATAAATATGAAAAAAGACGTTTACGTCTTATAGATATTAAAGATACCTTATGCGGTGGTAAGATCGTCGATCTCGCTCGCCGTATTGATCGTGAACAATCTTATGTATCTCGAATGCTTTATCCTGAAGGAAAAAAATGGAAAAAACGCATAGCAGACGATATGGTTGATGTTATTGAGGATGCATTTAATCTTCCTAAAGGATGGCTAGATGGTATAAATAACGGACTGGATATTAAAAAAGAAAGAATATTAACTAAGCAGCATGAAATTTTGCTTGATTTATTTGATAGCTTACCAAAAAGCAAAAAAAATAAATTTATAAAAGAATTGGCTGAAGAAAAAGATGAAATTGATAATCTTATAGCCGAAATAAAAGAACTTCACCGCAACACCAAAAGGGCTAGTTAATATAATCTATCGAAAATTATGTATTACTCAAATTAACTTTTAATTTATCTTTTTATAACCCTTCCCTATTTTTTTCAATTCTAAATATCTAGAACATTTATTAATAAAACATATTAAGAATATTTTTTATCTTTTAATTCAATGTAGTATCTAGGATATAAAAATAAATATCTTTAGGTACTTGCTTTTTTATTACCTTTGGGTAATATTACTCACATCAACTCACTGCAACAGGCAAACGCCAGACAATACCACGAGTTATCTGAAACCTTGCCAGACGTTGCTAAGTAGCCAGCCCGAGGCGTATGAACATGAAGGCAAGTGAAGTCATCAGTAACTAAGTATCATCGCTCTTTAACATATTGGAATCACCGCTCTGAATAAGCTTTAGAGCACCACCACCAAGTGAGTTTTGGGGTGTGTGAATATAACAGAACAGTCAAATCTCGTTTCTACACCAGGGAATAAACCAACTGTGAACATTCACCGTAAGTATTCGGCACACACCACTAAAACTTATTTAGGAGAAACAAAATGGCAACCATTATCTTTAAACCTAAAAAAGACAATGCTAAATCTCGTCGCCTAGCAAAACAAATGGCATTCTGGGATAGAAAACGCGCTGAATACGAAGCGAAACCTAAGCCACGTTCTACAGAACAAATCCTTGATTCCATATTTAACAAGMAAGNTGAYACCGTTAATACCMTYGCATCAMTCACTCTCAATCTAAAAGACAAAAAGCCTCAGCCTTCATTTGATAACTGTTGCTTACCGAATACTTATCTCTATTCTGCAAGAAAATACYYAAAAACCCGCAAATCAAATAGCATACAKACAAAATGATTTGATAGTCTTTGCAGCAATCCTGTTCTACACTTAATTCCATAAGTTTCAGGTAATAGCTTTCCATCCCGATAGGTTGGGAATGTAAAATCTCCCAATTTCAGGGAGGCCTGGTTGTTAAAGAGCTGTCGTTTTTATATAAAGTCTAAATCTCAAAAAATTTACTTAATAACTCATTAATTTTTATGAAAATACTCGTCTATTTTTTATATAAAAAAGAGTCATATTTAAGCTTTTCTTTAGTCAAGCGTTCTAATTGCATGGCTCTTTTTTCAGGGATAACTAATGGCCATCGTGAAACAGCAACATGTGTTATCCCTAATACTTTTGCGGTATTACGAACGCCTCCAAAGTATCTAATTACTTCATTCTTTTTCACTTATTACCCCCTGAATTACTTATCTGAAAAAATGGTAACATAAGTTACATTTATTTGTAAATATATGTTACCCTTATTAATGGTAACATTGATTACATGAAAACCAGCATCGGCAACCGCATTCGCGATAAGCGAAAAGAATTAAGACTCACCCAAAACGAGATAGCAAAAGCTCTGGGTGTCAGTCGCGTTTCAGTAACAAAATGGGAAAATGGAGACACAAAACCTGATGGAGAAAATCTTCATATACTGACAAAAGTATTAGCATGCAATATAGAGTGGCTGCTTTATGGCAAAGATTCACGCTCCGAAGATGATACAAAGTTATATCGCTTATCTTCTGCAACCTTTAAAAGGATCCCTTTATTAACAGGGGAGCAGATCAGCAAGTGGGATGGAATAACTCCTTTTGCTGAAATAAGTGACGTAACAGTTTGGAGTGAAGTCATGTCTGATGTATCAGCCAATACTTTTATGATGTTAGTAAAAGGCGACTCAATGGCAAACCCTCACGGATCACCCTCAATACCAGATGGTTCTAAGATTTTAGTAGATCCTAATTATGGTGATTTTGATGATCTCAATGGTAAGATTATTGTTATTCAGTTAGAGAACTCGAAAGAGCCAACCATAAAAAAACTATCTATAGATGGGCCTAATAAATATTTAATCCCTCTAAATCCTTCATTTAAAATAATTGAATTAGAAGGTAACTGCACCATTAAAGGACGTGTTACTAAAATAATTCAAGAATTACAATAAAATAAAAATTAAAAGCTTCTTTAAAAGGAGCTTTTTTACCCATCAAAACGTAATATAAATTACTTAAAGATTGACATAATTAGTAATTTAAGTTACATTTATCGCATCAACTCACTGCAACAGGCAAACGCCAGACAATACCACGAGTTATCTGAAACCTTGCCAGATGTTGCCAAGTAGCCAGCCCGAGGCGTATGAACATGAAGGCAAGTGACGACAGTTAAGCAATACCGCTCTTTAACACCATTTCGCTGAAAAAGCGGACCACAAAACACCCAAACAGTCGGTTTTGGGGTGTGTGAAATAACCAAAATACAGCCATAAAGTTGAAACCAACACCAGGGTACTACCAATATGACTGTAAATATAATCCGGATACCTCCGGCACACACCACCAAAACCCATTGTAGGAGGTAATATGTGTAACTTTCATGGTTATGATAATGCTCGCCGTCGTAGACATGAGCGTAGAAGAGCTAAACAAGCTGCCTATAACTATAACAAAGCGCTTAATATGGCATTAAAAGCAGCGTTAAATACATCTAAGCAATCCAATCAACTAACAACTCCGAGCACTAAACGCCCTGTTCTTTCTCTGAAAAGAAAGGTGATAAATCGTGTAGAAAAAGCAATTTCAATTCGTCCTACTAAAGTTTATGACGCATTTAATAACTGCTGTTTGCCTATAGCAGCTTTATACACTTCCAGACGTTTTAACAATAAACCTAAATCATATTTCGGAATCACTGCTAACTGATAAATAACGGAAGAAGGAACGACTAAAATGACTTTTGTATTTCCGAGAATTTATAGCACAAATTATGCAACACAGAATGGAAAATTCTTTGCTCGGCGTGGCAACATCTGGATACAAATTGAGCGATACCTTCCTTGTACTATTGGAACACTAAATGAACCACTTGAAGTCACGGCACATCGTTGGTTAAACGAACTTGAACAAGGAAATATTAAGGTTAAAAGGGCTATAGGGAGTACGGGAG
>NZ_NHNG01000788.1:0-5435 GCF_002287155.1 Arsenophonus sp. ENCA | reverse complement strand
AAGGACAACCCCGATGACCCGACAAAAATACCTGCAGTTAATCCATATTGCCGCCCACAATCTCAAGCTGGACGACACGACTTACCGTCAGATGCTGCACAGGCTAACGGGGGAAACATCGGCAAAAACCCTGAATATCGGTCAACTGGCGCAAGTGCTAAACGCCCTGAAAGCCAAAGGCTTTCGTATCCAGCCAACTCAGACCACGACGAAAAAGCAGACCGACCGTCCGCAAATTCAAAAAATACAGGCCCTGTGGCAGGCAATGGCCGATGATGGCATCGTCCGTGAGGCCTCGGCAAAAGCCCTGGCCCACTTTGTTAAACGGGAAACCGGCTGTGATTCGCCTTACTGGCTGGATAACCCACAGGCCAGTCAGGTTATCGAGAAACTCAAGCAGTGGCAAAAACGCGTGGCGAGGACAACCTCATGCTAGAGAATACCTTCCGCAGCAAAGGGCCGGAGTTATTGGTTGAGCTGGCCGAACACACGGCACAGTCTGTCAGACAGATTATCGACATTGACCCCGCTGTTGCCAGCCAGATAGGTGATGCCGTCGCCAATCAAATGATGCGGGTCTGGGGCGGGCAGAATGTTTATTTTCCGATGGGGCTGATCTGGAAAATTAACCAGCGGGACCGTGAGATATTTGCCGATTTCAATGGGCATAACCATCATGCCCTGGCGCGTAAATACAAAGTCTCACTACAGTGGATTTACTCGGTAGTCAAGCGGGTTAAGAAAGAAGAGCTGGCACGTATTCAGGGCAGTCTGTTTGAAGATAATCAGGCTGGATGATGATTTTTTATTTCACATTAATGAAACATTAGGACGGCATGATGGCTAATATGACACTACCCAAAAATAAATTTGATTACCTCTTTGGTATTAGAGTAGGAGAGAAAAATATAACCTATACGCTGAGTGTCAATGCTAGTGATCCCTGTGAAGCGATAAAAGATTTAAAGGGAGCACTGATATCTCTGGAAGAGAGGAAAAGCTATTTCGCTGAAGGCGAAAATAACACGGTGATGATCGGAAATGTGGCAGCAACATCACGATATAACGCCTGCAAGTAAGCTGTTATTCTGGTACCCGTTGTCCAATTAATACAGGCAGCGGGATCAGTATCTCCCAGAATGGTTCCCCCCCATCTTTATAAGGAACTGTTTCACCAGACCAATAAAGATGTGCTCGGCGATAAAGCTCCAGCACAGGGCAATTACTTTTTACTAGTTCCATATCCCCACGGTGAACCGTTCTCTGTGTAATGACTTCATATATTGAAGCTTTTCTTATTTGATCATTCTCTTTTTCATCTGCCAGTAATTCTCTGAATTGTTTAGCCTCGCTGACTTGTTGACAAGCAAATAATGATTGATACCGCGACGGTTTCTCTGGGAAATGACTACGACGTACTAATTCAAATACCAGGCCAATCATCAAGGCCTTGCTTGCATGGGTCAGGTTTCCCATCATGATGTTAGGGTTATAGAGATAGTTGTAACCGTGTTTCGACAAGCCTTCGGGATACATTTGATTGAGGAAATCAGCTCGTTCAGCTTGTTCAGGTTGCTTAGGAGTATAATCACCTAGTCCAACTAAACAAAAATCAGACACCCCCTTCTCAAACAACCCATTCGCTGAATCCGCTGTATAATACTTTTGCATCCAGGAAAACCTTTTGTTAAATATGATATGCAGCATCATTCTTTTGTTGCTGGGTCTTGGATTGTAATCCTAGCAGGGATATGATTTCAATAATCGGTCGATTTGAGTGATGATTCCTGTTTCACTATGTGTAACTTAATCACCCTGACTTGTCCCAGATAGATCCAGTTTGTCCCAGGTAGATCCACATTTATCGCACGTTTCCCGTTTAAATATCTCACGTCCTATCATTCTGGTATGCTTGGTGGAATGAAAAAGCTACAGTCATCGCTTGGTATGCCGGATATACTTCCTGCTTACGCTGTTGATGCACCAGAAGGGAGTTTAACGGGTTCAAGTGAAGTGACGCATTCTTTTACGGAGCTTTTACTGCTTCATGGAAAACCCTATACTGCACAATCTGGTTATAGACGACTACAACTGCTAGGACTTGCTGAACGTAAATCACGTCCAAGTAGCAAACATCCTGATAAAGAAAAACTATTCTGGTCATTGACAGAAAAAGGATTACAGTTTGGTAAAAATCTAACTGACCCTAATAATCCTCGTCAGACTCAACCTCACTTCTACGATAACCAGTTTCCTAGATTGTTAGGTGTCATGATGAACGGAATTGCAGCAGCATAATAAAACATTGACCTTTTAAATATCCATTGACGAAAGAAGAAATCATGCGCTATAGTTTATTTGCATCTGATAAGTCAGGTGTCGGGATTGACCTCTCGCAGAGAAAACCGCGACATGTACACGCCGCGAGCGTGTTTTTTAATGTCGTAATCTAGCCACAATTCAATGGTGGACTGGATGGGGCAGCTGAAAAGCTGACCGGTTGGTTTTCCCGGTAAGGTCAACCCTGTTCAGTTCACCACCCAAGATTGACCTCAACGGTGGTGAGTAAATTTAGAAAACCATCGGAGGTCTTATGACACTTCAATTATCTACTATTAATCCAAAAGTTACTGTTCATAATGGCAAAGCTATTACTACCTCTCAAGACGTTGCAGATTACTTTGGAAAATTGCATAAGAATGTTATTCAAAAAATAGAATCCCTTGATTGTTCAAGAGAATTCCTGACGGCTAACTTTTCAGCCGTCGTAGTAAAAGTTCAAGCGGGTTTTAATGAACGTGAAATAAAAGCCTACGAAATGACCAAAGACGGGTTTGTATTCTTGGTRATGGGRTTCACYGGMAARAAAGCWGCYCARTTYAAGGAAGCCTACATYGCTGAATTTAATCGCATGGAAGAANAACTTAACAATTCTATCGCTGTAACCGGAGCAACCAATAAAGTTTTACTCACTCTACTWCCMAATGGCAAAGTARATAGTGCCCGTGTTATTCATGACAACGAATATGTTGCCTCACTCGATWCRYTMTTYGARATTGGYCGTCGWGCTGGTTATATGATTATTCACAAAGATGAATTAATCAAAAAACTCTCTGAATAGCTKANTTTTCCTYTAGCACGTCTCCGTTTSAAACGGAAGCGTGCRYCAMATTAACAAAYAYCAATAYTCATTCATCAATTAACTTTGAGGAATTTCTACATGCAAAATTTAATCAATATYGAAACAAAAAACATCAAYRGYGAATTAATCCAKACTGTCAATGCSCGTGATCTACATGCGTTTTTGGAGATTAAATCCAGATTTAATGACTGGATAAAAAATCGAATTAAAGAATATAACTTCATAGAAAACTTAGATTTTATAACGCTTACTAAAAATTTAGTAGGCGGTGGTTCAAGAGTTGACTATCACATTTCCCTTGATATGGCGAAAGAGCTATCCATGGTTGAACGTAACGAAAAAGGGAAACAGGCCAGACAGTATTTTATTGAATGTGAAAGACAGGCAAAAACTGCTACACATGTTATTCCACAAACACGTCCTGATGCACTACGGCTTGCTGCTGAAATGGCAGAGAAAGTTCAACATTTGTCATTAGTTAACAAAGAGCAAAAAACAGAAATTGATTGCTTAAAAAATCTATTCCAGGTTGGTATGACACCCGTCCAGTTTTGCAAACAACTTAATGGCGTAAATATTAACCAAGTCAATTTATTTCTAGAATCGCGTCATTTTCTCTACGATGCTGAAAAGGATATCAGCAAGGCTCATGTCTGGCGTGTTCATTCCTATGCGAGAGATACGTATCTAACCGAATCCACCTTCATCATGACAAACGATTACGGGCAACGCCAGTGTTACAAAATCGTTCTGCTAAAAAAAGGCGCTACATGGCTATATCACCAATATCTCAAAAGTAAGCTACCGATGAAGAAAGACTGGAATGGTGAATTTACTCATGACAAATATAGTCAGGTGGCCTAAGATGACGATGAATCAGGACGTTATTATCGCTCGTATCATTGCCGCATCCAAAGATATTTTTGCTTGCGAAAAAGCCATCGTAACGCTGAAAGATATTTATCATTCTGCCATACGCCAATATTTGATTAAAAATGGTGACCCCAGAGCACATTGTGGTTCACTTAGTCCAGAAAAACCGGAATACGAAGGGGTCATCAAATATACAAAGCCTCACTATAGAGCGTTAATGAAGAAAAAGCGTGAACTCTATAACGCACATCGTCGACACCTCAGAGCAACACAGGCGCTACTCAAGTATCAATCAAAGAAAACGGACGAATAAAGACCGTATTCTACAAATTAATCACATCTAAATATCAATCAAGAGTTAAAAACATGAACCAGCTTAAACAGCAGGAGCTTCGCTATCGCCTAAATAGTGACAGCTTCGCCAGAAAAGACAGCTTTAAAATTATCCCCACCGTGCTAATCATCGCGTTGGCAAGCCTCGTTTTACTGTTAGCAAGATAGGAAGTGATATGAACCCTTACGCTATGCAAGATTACTGGTACGAACAACAGCAAGAAATTGCTTATTGGGAAGACAGACTGGATGACGAAATCAACGAACTTGTCCAGCCTGTTTATGACTGCCTACCTTCATCCGTCATTAGAAAACTTAGTAATGAAGATTTTGACGATATCTGGAAGGCGCTGTTTGACCATTTCAAAAATGAGAACATTCATCGATACAAAGCAATTCGAGCACCTAAGAGGAAATATCTATGAGCAAAACACAACATACCGAAAAAGAAAAAAGTTTTCAACAACAGGTTTGGGGAACGCTTTCTGCCATTAATGTTAACGAAAAGATAGAAAAGAAAAACGGCCTTTCCTATCTCTCATGGGCCTGGGCGTGGGGCGTATTAATGGCTCACTATCCCGAATCCTACTATACCATTGATACTGTTAACTATAACAATGATGGCAGTGCCATGGTCTCATTAACGCTCACGGTTAAACAAGGCGATAACGAATTTCCCCGCAAAATGTGGCTACCTGTGATGGATTACCGGAATCAGGCCATTTCTAACCCTAATGCGGTGGATATCAATAAAACGCTGATGCGCTGTCTAACTAAAGCCATTTCCATGTTTGGATTAGGTTTTTACATTTATGCCGGTGAAGATTTTGCCGGTGAAGATTTACCTGAACAGGAAAAAATCGTGATACAGCAAGAAGTAGCACAACAAAAAGCGCGTTACGACCAGTTAATTCGTGATTTAAAAACCGCCGCAAAGAGGCTGTCGCAAAAGGGGTGGAATTTTTTTTTCAACAATATCCCACCGTGCAGATTTTCTCTTTTTCTGATTTTAGTTTGTACAAATAATAGACTGAAAATCATCCATAATATCAGAGCAACCGCTCTTGATAAGTTATAGGCCATTGCA
>NZ_NHNG01000402.1:0-5482 GCF_002287155.1 Arsenophonus sp. ENCA | reverse complement strand
ATTTGAAAACACCTTTGTTTTATATTTTTTTCTCTCAACCCATACTGCAACATCGAATTTTAATTTAGCGACATCAATACCCACTGAGGTTTTGATCATGGTAAATTCTCTCATGAAAAACAGATAATTGAATATATCGTCCTAACCTTCCTTATAAATACGTGCTCGTAGCACAAGATACCGTTCGGTTTTGAAGACGATGATGAATATGTCACCAGGGTTTAATCTGAGGTACAAGCTCTAAGCTTAAGGCAGCGTACAAACTCACCGGTAACATCCCAATGATCAGTTGGGGATCATTAACCTTTGACAGTCAATGATCAAGATATAAGTGGCAGCGTGGCCGAGTGGGTACAAAAAGAACTGGGTGAGACCCGTTTACTGAAATTCCGCGACCAGTATAGCTATGGGGTGGATACCATCAGGGATGGTGTAAACTTTTCTAAAGAAGATACCCGTGAAAAAATTGTCAGCTTCTCTGATATTCAGAATCTGGATGATTTGGAGTGCTTTGTCTCGCTCCGCGGGAATGTGCCGATTGTCAAACTCACGCTGGAACACAGGCAATATGAAACGATTGCCGCAGGGAAAATTGAGCGCGATGTATCCGCGGTTTTTGATAATCAGATTGAGCAGGAACTGAATAAATCGGGAATTGAAAATAAAGTGGATAAATTGGTCACCGGTCGTCGCACGCAATCAGACCAAAACAATCAAAACCAGACCAACAACCCGCAGATGATGGAAATAACACCCCCTGAACAGACCCATTATGTTGAGCCGGTTAATTATTATGGCACCGCAAAAACCGGCAAACCGGTATTAGAAGCAGAAGAGAACAACTTGGATAACCCCGCACAGGAGACAAACAACAACCTAAGACATGAAAAAAGCACCGAGAAGGAGGTTTAGACTATGCTGTCGGTCAAAAATCTCACCAGTGGCGGCGCTTCCGCCAGTGCCAACTATTATGAGGAAAAGGATAACTATTACTTTGTCGGTGAAGAAGGCACTGGGTGGTTTGGTAAAGGCGCTGAGCGGTTAGGATTAACCGGCACGGTGGATAGAAACACCTTTGAGCAGATGCTGGAAGGGAAACTACCGGATGGCACGCAGTTAACCTTTAATAAAACGGGTAAAAATCAGCATCGACCAGGCTATGATTTAACCTTTTCTGCCCCCAAAAGTGTCTCGGTATTAGCCCTGGTTGAAGGCAATACTGCGGTGCTTGACGCACATAAACAAGCGGTGGCATCAGCCCTCAAAGAGATTGAAAATATAAGCTCAACCCGCACAATGACAAAAGGGGTCACACAAACGGAAATGACCGGCAATACAATTGCTGCCCTGTTTATGCATACCACTAATCGCAATCTCGACCCTAATTTACATACCCATGCCTTATTAATCAATGCCACCTGGTCAGATAAGAAAGGCTGGAAAACACTGTCATCAGATACCATCAATCGTAATGGATTTAACGAAATTATCCGCGATTTACAGATTACTTTTGGGTCTATTTATCGCCAGCACCTAAAAGAAAGTTTGCAGAAACAGGGGTATTCGTTTATTTCAACGGGGAAAAATGGCCTATGGGAAATAGAAGGCGTACCAACTGAACCTTTTTCATCCAGGCGAAAAGAGGTTGTCGAGGCGGTAGGCGAAACGGCTTCCGCTAAACAAAAGAGTGCCGCCGTGTTAGCGACCCGTAAAGCAAAAACCTTTACCAATGTTGAGACACTCCATAAAGAATGGCAAGCGGTGCTCGCAAAAACCGGTTATTCAGCGGATAAAGTGAAAAAAGCAGAAACTATCAACCCATCAACGCCAGAAGTTAACCTTAAAGAGGCCATCCAGCAATCGATTAAGGTACTATCGGATAAAAACACCCGATTTTCCTATGATGCATTATTAACCCATGTCATTAATCGCCTTCCTTGCCAGACGAAAGTATTAGAAACATTACGCAAGGAAATTAACAAGGAGATTAAACAGGGCAATCTCGTACCACTTAATTCAGAAAGCACGCTGTTAACCACAGAAAACCATCTTAAACAGGAAAATACGGTCAGCACGTTAATTAATCAGTTGCGGTACAGTAAACATGAATTAACAACAGCACAGGAAAGCACGTTAGCCAAAAATATTACCCAAAACAATGTCAGATTTAATCTGGTTAATCTTAAAGGCGGGTTCACCCATGAAATTCAGGTTATCGAGGAACTTCATGGCTTGGCGAAAGAAAATAAGTTAAATACCGTGATTATTACGCCGAATAAAAAAATCAGCGATAAATTACAGGAACATGTCAATAAGAAAGTAAAAACCATCAGCATTGATGACTATTTAAATGCCATCCATAAAAATAACAATAAACGGCAATTAATCGGGATTTACCAGTCTGAACACTTACCCCTTAACAAAGTTGCGGCATTACTTAATCGGTCATATACCGAGGGCGATACGATTATTGCATTAGATAGCGCCAGCCGTAAAAACAAAGGGCTGACGAGTGAAATCGCACGTGCCCTCGGCGCTGAACCGATTAACGCCTTTGAATCGAATGCCGATAAACATTTCTATTTTATCCCTGACCAGGACAAAACGAGCAGAATACAGACCGCCGCTAATCATTTTGCTAACTTTTATGCTTTAAATAAGGATGTCATCATTCAGGCAGGAAATAACCCAACAAAAGAAGCGATAATAACCAAAACCCGTGATGTTTTAATCGAACACGAGTTTCGCACCAATAAAAAAACGCTCTATTTTTAAGTTTAATTCAGCATGATATATAAATAGTCAAAACCTTATAAATCAAATACAACTTATTGTAATTTAAGAAAATTTATGTTTTTTAGTAACTTGCAGATTAATCATTGCTTTTAAGCCATTTTTAGAATTTTATATGCCTGTGCGAAACTCGTGTTTGAAACAAGAGTACATAATTTAGAGTCATGTGCTCTTGATTACGTAACATTTACTTAACAATTAGAGTGAAAACTACAGCCACAAGCTTAGTCATATTTATCGTCTTAGCCTTCATAATATATGTCATATTTAAATGAGACGGTTTTGTGTAATGACATCCATAATTGTGATGAGGAACTTATGGACAAAAGAAAAATAAAGGAGATGAAAAAGGTGGCAATGAATGCCATTAAAATTGTACTGGAATCAGAAAAGCAACAAAATATTATTGGCTACAAAATCTTCAATGTCGACAACAACCGCTATCTGAAATTTAAGGGAAAACCTTCAATTAAAACCGTTGAATACTCAGAAAATTTTGACGAGGGGCATATATTCAAAAGCCGTATTGATGCCTTACCTATTATGGTTAGATTAACCTGTAAATTTGAGCTAAAACCGATTACAAAGGAACATTTTTAGCCCATTAACAGTATAAACGCAGGTTCGCACAATGGCGTTATGTATAAATGGCCGCCGTCTGCGAGGAGATATTTTCGCAGACGGCTATTCAACATAACGGCGTTGTATATTATGCGAATTTTTATTATGCAATCAATCTAGCAATTCAAACGGACAGCTACAGCTCTAGAAAGCCAAACGCCAATCAGGCGTTAGTTGTATACTCAAGTATACTTAAGTTTTTTTGGAAATAGCCAACTAACAACAGCCCAACCAATAAAATAACAGTTGTTAAAATAACGGCTTATCCATTTAGTTGGACTGTTTGTTATTTTATTTTTTTAAGTGAGTATATTTTTCGGCATAAGAAAAACAGCGATCAAACATACGGTTAAGATAGATTTTATCTTCAGGTGTTATCAATGGTTTATTGGATGAAACTTCTACTTTGTTGGTAACACGATTAAATTTTCCAGCAAGACCAACCGGTCATGCTTTTGAATCGTTATAAATACGGTCATCTATTTTTGCTGTTGATTGATAATTAGGCTTATTTACTCTATCCATTATATATCGTCCTAATGCAAATATTACAACTGGAAACATATTTAATGCTTCCATTGATCCCTGTTCGATAAGTGATTAAGAAACTTTTTCTTTCTTTTCTTTTAGGGCAATCGCATTGGTAGCATCAATTTTTTGATGTTTTTTATGCTCTTGCACGTTATTTCGTTCTGGTATTTTTTTGTTCAGATCTACTGTAATTTTTTTCGATATGCCAATAAAGAACCCACCATCTTCAATAGACAGATTTTCACTATAAATCTCACCTTCGATCATGCCATTTTTTTGAATTTCAATTAAATTTGATTCAACACGACCATCAATTTTTCCATCGATAATCGATTTTTTGGCTAATATGCTGCCTGTTACTATGCCAGTTCTTGTCACAATAACCGTGTTTTCTTTACATAAAATATTGCCGATATATTTACCATCAATAAGTATATCTGCGTCTGAGACAATATCGCCGGTGAAACAAGTTTCAGAGCATATAATAGTTTTCTTGTCACTTTTGTTTTCAAGATTATTTTCTGTGCTTTGCTTATTTTCTGTACTTTCAATTTCCCGTTTCTTAAACAAAATATTTCTCCTAAAATGATAGATAATTAGCAGGCTAGAGACTAATCCACAGCTAAAACAAACCCAAAAGAATCCAGTGGAATACATGATGATAGAAAAGCACCATGCAATAATTGCTACGTTGATTAATCGCACATAGTCCTCCGCCGGATTTTAATTAATTAGCACAGCATTAAATGCAGAGTTTATGATGCATAAAGTAAAAATTTTTTTGTCATCTCCATAATAATTTTATGTTATTAATCGTTTCACTTAATTTAAAGTGGATGTTAGTGTTAAAATATTTGTTTTTTTGTTAATTCATGGTTGATTAAAATGTCACGTAGATTGATTTTTAAATTAAATCACTTTTTATGCTCTCGGATTGTTATTGTGAGAAAATAAATAACATTTTTTTTCTATTATAAAATAGCTAAATTGCAACAAAATTAATCATTATTCATTATATTAGTTAGCTTCAGTATATTGCAATGCATCTTCGGTCAAAAATATTGACTTATGTTATAATTTTTATACTTTTATTCTGAGATGCAAAATTTATAAATTATTATTTTATTGTTCAAGTTAATTTTTTAATACTATAAAACATGAACCGTTACTATTTTGATAACAATATAAGCGTTATTTTGTTGTAGTGATATAATGAATTCGATAACTATTTTAAATGATAATTTATATTAATAGCATATTAAAAGCGACTAATTATATATTACTTTAGCCACTTTTTTGTTAATGTTTAAGAATAGAATAGCTTTAATTATTGCTTAATTTACATTGATAATCTTGAGGGCACCTCGAAAAACCTAAGCCGAGTTTGATTTTGCTGATAAAGTTATCGGAAGCTGGTCTACTGAGCTAACCACCATGAAGAAACGCAGCGCCATTAAGAATGACCTCTTTGCAAACCAGTATCACCAACAGACGATCGACAAGTTGGGTGACCCGCTGGTCAAGATCGAAACCTGTA
>NZ_NHNG01000181.1:0-5769 GCF_002287155.1 Arsenophonus sp. ENCA | reverse complement strand
AGTTGCCTGCCATCTTTACCTTTTTTTTCACGATTTTCTTGGCGGCATTTTAACACTTCAGCGCTCTGTTCCAATTGCTGAATGCGTTTTTCTATCCGCACTGTGACTGGCGCTGCTGAGAGAACCCCACGAGTTTCGCACCAATAAAAAAACGCTCTATTTTTAAGTTTAATTCAGCATGATATATAAATAGTCAAAACCTTATAAATCAAATACAACTTATTGTAATTTAAGAAAATTTATGTTTTTTAGTAACTTGCAGATTAATCATTGCTTTTAAGCCATTTTTAGAATTTTATATGCCTGTGCGAAACTCGTGGAAGATAAACAGCGACTGGCAGAACTCAGTAAAGAAAATAGCCAGTTAACCTTGCAGATAAGCACGATGGGACAAAAAGGGGAGGCGAATAATGCCAATCTTCCCGCCATCTCGCCTGCACCAGAAGGTGAGCCAGCCCCAGGGCGATTTCCGCCTGCGAGTCCAAATGGACAAGTGTTGCCGCCATCTGCCTTTTATTCTGGTGTGGGAAATCCACCACCCCCACAAATTCAGACCCAGGCGATACCGTTACCTGGGGAGTTAATGCGCCAAACGTTTACGTCACCCACAACGCAACAATCGAAACGTTATCCCTATATTCCGTCGGGCAGCTTCGTTAAATCGATGTTGATTGAGGGGGCGGATGCCAATGCCTCGGTAACAGGTAATCAGGCGACCGTGCCGATGCAGGTCAGATTAACGGGCAAGGTTGAGATGCCTAACAGTAAAACCTATGACCTGACAGGTTGCTTTGTCAGCATGGAAGCCTACGGCGATGTTTCCAGTGAACGGGCGATTGTCCGTACCCGCAAAATCAGTTGTATCAAAGGAGACGATGTGATTGACCTGCCGATTGAAGGACATGTCAATTTTCGCGGTAAAAATGGCGTGAAAGGCGAGGTCGTGATGCGAAACGGTAAAATTCTGGGTTGGGCATGGGGCGCTGGATTTATTGATGGGTTAGGTCAGGGTGCAGGTCGTGCCGCGCAACCCACTGTTGGTCTTGGGGCAACCGCCAGTTTAGGTATTGATGATATCGCCAAGTCAGCCATTGGCGGTGGGGCAAGTAAAGCAGCGCAGACCCTCAGTAACTATTACATCAAACGGGCAGAGCAATATCATCCGATTATTCCGATTGGCGCAGGCAATGAAGTGACGGTCGTTTTTCAGGAAGGATTTCAGTTAAAAACCATTGAAGAAATGCAAGCGGAAGCAGGCAACCGAGAAAGAACGGATAAACGGACTGCGCCCACAAGCAGTAACTTAAACGGATTTAATACTGACAACATGCTTAGCCAGCTTGGGGAATTCGATCCACGGCAGTTTATTAATCAACACCAGGAAAAAGGCGTCTCACCATGAAATCAAACACAGTGACCCTTCAACATAAAAATAACCCTATTCCTACCTTAGTCGCGGTTAATCATCACGAAGCGAAAACCACCCGGGGAAAAATAGGAGCAGTCAACCGCTTAAGGAAGCGCGTAATACGACTAATTCGTCGAAGCGTGGTTTATTTGCCAATTATCTTTTTTTGGCTAACGGTTTTCATGGTTACAACGGGGCAGCTATCGGTGACGTATCCCATCGAGCCGGAGGCGATAAATTTATCGTTGGATAAGTTGGGGGAAATTTCTCGGCCTATCTTCCGTTATGCCTGTGCGTTGACCGCCATTATCTGCCTGCTTCAAGAAGCGGTGGCGGGGTTTCGTCAACCATCGCCAGGTCGGGATTAATCATAGGGGAGTGAATACCATGTCAATATTCGGCATACCGATTACGTCAAGTGCGGAAAGGCAAAAAATAAAAGCGTTAGCTTGGGAAGATTGGAAAAACTGCAATCCATCATTAGTGGCTTTTTCGGTTTTTAAAATGATTAAGTGGTGGATAGCCTTCAATCTGCTCTTATTTGCATCATTCGGTTTCTTGTTAATTTTTGCGATAAGAAAAAGGCTAATCGAAAGGAGGAAAGCGCAATGAAAAAATTCGCGCGAACAACGTCTGTTATCGATAAAAATTGCTTGCAAAACCTGCCGAGGTTTAAGATTTCCGCCAACAATCATCGCTTTGGTATCGGGAAAAGCGCCCAAATCAGCAAATTATTAAAAGAATCTGAAAAACGTGGGGATAGGGTCATTGTTTTTTCGCCGACTCCACAAGCTATCGGGTTAACCGAAGTTTCGCCATTATCGCTTATTTTTATTGATGATAAGGAGGTGGAATGAAACACGTCCATCCCCTCACAATCGTCTTAGGCATTTCATTGCTCTCCGGCTGTGCGGGGACGCAAAGTGATTTTCAATGCAATGCGACCACCAGTGATAGCTGCATGACGATGGAGCAGGCCAATGACAAAGCCAAAGGATATGCGGAAAGTCACCCGATAAAGTCGGCTGCCCTCAGTCTGCCTACCCTGGCTGAGGGTGATTTTCGCGCCCAGGCTGCCCTCAAAAATACGGCCTCGGCTTTACCTAAGCCCCGATGGTTAACGCCGACGGCGCCGTCCGCCACGCGCTTAACCCTGACAGCGGTAAAACCTGCGGTGTCGGCCTCAACGCCTTTACGCACCATTGACCAAACTGCCCGTTTATGGATAGCGCCGTATATCGACAACCAGGATGTTTATCATCACGCTGGATGGGTGGAATTTGTGGTTACGGCTTCCCATTGGGGAACCTCTCGTGTTGATTAAACGGATAAGGAAAAATAAACCCGATGCGCGATAAAATTACCCATACCGTCAACAGCCTGTTAAATGCCCTGGCGTTACCCGATGAAACCACCGAGGCGAATCAGGTGTTACGCGATTTACATTTTCCGCAATTTAGCCGGATTTTACCGTATCCACGAGTTTCGCACCAATAAAAAAACGCTCTATTTTTAAGTTTAATTCAGCATGATATATAAATAGTCAAAACCTTATAAATCAAATACAACTTATTGTAATTTAAGAAAATTTATGTTTTTTAGTAACTTGCAGATTAATCATTGCTTTTAAGCCATTTTTAGAATTTTATATGCCTGTGCGAAACTCGTGATCGAGTGCACGAACAAAACGCCCGCGAAAATCAGGCAGTTTTAATGAGGGATACAGCAAGGAAAGGTCGGGATATTGGCGTTTATTAAAAGATTGCCCGTTTAACTCAAGCCAGTCCGGGGGTAAAACTGAACTCCCCCACATAACAATGGTTCCGATAGGGACGCCTGAACTCCTCGCCCATTTTCCCTTGACACAGGAAACGGATTCTCCGGTCTCTATCCGGGAGACGGTTCCATCGGGATAACAGGTAGCACCGGCGATAACCTGTGAACTGGGATAAAAATAGTGTGCATTAATCACATTCGCGCGGGTTATGTCGTTATCGCCCATATCGATATGGGTGTGCATTCGGTTAAGTTCTGGCTTATGTTTTACCTGAAAGCGGTACAGTCGGTCGCTTTCCTGCAACACACTGCCGAGGATTTCCGACGATAACGCAATGGCAATATGCCCGTGGCGGCAGTCAAGTCCAAAATCCCTTGGCTGGCTTGTCCAGCCGCCATAAGCGCCGGTAGCGATATTTTTCTCATCGACATAACCGCCCATCCCGTTAATCAGGGCAGCAATCCGGCGCATCCCTTTCTCGGACAAGGTATCCCCCTGTACGCTACAGGTGAGCGCCTGTAATGCTGGCTGGCCTTTGGCACTGTTTTTGACGATGCCGGTCACATACTGCTGACCAAAACCATTTTTCTCCGCGAAGCCCCGTTGTAAATATCCCATATTTATCAGCAAGGAAGGGATAATACGTTTGGGGAGCGGCTGGTTGAGTAGCTCATCACGATGGTCAGCAATATATTGCTTTGCAGCCTCATTAAACTGGCTGACATGACGGGCAGCGACTTTCCATTCCTGCTCATCCAGATAGTCACTGTATTTTTCTGCACCAAACAATGCCGCCATTGCCACAATGACCAACGCCCCCATGATTTCCAACGAGACAAATCCGCGATGGATTTCTGGCTTTTTTTTCTTGATTATTTTTTTCAAGATGTTACCTCCTAAAGATAACTTCCCATCAGCCAAAGGTGGTCAATTGCCGCTACCCCACACAAAAACGGCGCAAACGGTGCTGAACGATAATTGACGTTTTCTTGCCACTGCATCGGCTGGCATAATCTTCTTGCCAGCAAAAAAAGCCCCCCTGAAACGGCGGCAGCACTGATAACCCAGAAAACAGTAGGGAAGGCAAACCACATACCCAATCCCGCCATCAGGTACACATCACCCAAACCACACTGCGCGCCGCCATCACGCCGGTAAGCGAGGGTGCGTAGTGCCCAAAGCACACCAAAGAGACTTAACGCGGTGAGCAGGGCGGGTAGCGCCGTCTCTGGGTACAAAAGAAAATGCCAGACGGCTCCGGTCAACCCAAACGCCAGCGTAAAACAGCGCGGTAAACACCGGCTGGCTGCATCCAGATAGATAAACAGAGACAAAAAAGCGAGGAAAACCAGCGCCAACAGCCCCTGTAGCGCCGAGGTCGAAAATATGGCCGACAGAAAGGATAATCCGGTAAAAATCACTCGAGTGACTATCACACTCCTACCGATGACTGACAGCGGGCGCTCTTGATGGACATCGAGAAAATACCTTGCGACCCCAACCACGCTGCTTTGCACGATGACGGCGCACAACCCCAGCAGCACGAGACTCAACGCGCTCACGGTTTCCTCCTGTCGCCGCTTACCACAGGCCAGTAGTGCGCATAAATCTGTTGGGCATAGCGTAAGCGTTTCTGTTCATTGCGCGGATGAAAGCCCGCGTTATATGACCCCAGACAGGCCCAGTTGACGCCGCACTCACGCAGATGTTGCGCCAGTATCCACGCGCCGATCTTAACGTTAAGGCAGGGCTGATTGAGTAAATCCTTAGGGTTGCGAATGACCCCCATCTTTTGGAGTTTGGGAATATGCGTTGAATTGATCTGCATCAACCCATAATCGGTGCTCAACACCCGACCCTGTTTATCCCGATTAATATTGACCGCTCTCGCAGAGAGGCTGCTTTCCTGCTGGGCGATGGCTTTAAGCAGTTTCGGGTCAATCTGGTATATCGCCCCCGCTTCATTAAAACAAAATGCCTGTGCTGCCGTGGTCATGCTCATGGCAAGCCAAAAGGGGATAATTTTCATGTTAGCGCTCCTTAAATGCAGAAAAAGCAACACCCGCCTTTCCTGCATCGAAAGGATTTAAAAATTAAAAAAGAAGTGGAGAATTAATTATTAGATTTGAAAATGAGGGTATTCACGCCGACTGAACCGTTATCCGGTTTACATTGTGCCCCGGCTTTTTGAGGCTGTCGCAAAAGCTCATGTTATCGATTAAAATTTGCTTTATTCGTTTTAAACGCAGATCTTTTATGACCGTATTTACTCGCAAACTGGAATCGCCTTCTCACACCAAACGTAAGTTTGTCAAAGCGCAAAATCTACCTATCTTGGAGGGTTCTGTTTCCCTTTGCGATTATCTCAAGCAAATTGGTGAACGTAGGGCATTTATTGTCACAGAGATTTTGGATGAACAAGACTGGGTACCTTTCGAACGCTGTTATTCTTCAACAGGTAGAGCGCCGTATTCTCCTCGTTCAATGATGGGAATTTTGCTTTATGGGATCATGAAAGGGCATAGTTCGCTCAGAGCACTTGAAAATCTGGCGCGTTTAGATTTGGGATGTATTTTTGTCAGCC
>NZ_NHNG01000374.1:0-5510 GCF_002287155.1 Arsenophonus sp. ENCA | reverse complement strand
AGGTAACCATCTGGGCAGATACCGGTTTTCAAGGTATAGATAAACAGCATCCTAATACACAAATCCCAAAAAAAGGAACTCGAAAAAGACCTTTATCGCCTGAACAAAAACAAGAAAATAAAATAATCTCGGGCATCCGTATTACAGTTGAACACGCCATCGCGGGTATCAAGCGCCTCGGTTGCATGACCCAAATTTTACGGAATCGTAGACCCTTTATTGATGATACCTTCTTACTCCTTAGCGCAGGTCTTTGGAATTTCCATCTCAGAACAGCGTAAAATTTACTTCAATCACCGAAACACCCTTATTTCACTATTAAGCAACACGCTTTATGTTTTCAATCCATAATGTTAATATTATATTGCATCTTTAATATTAACATTGCAAACATAGTTATTTAGTCAATAAATACAATTAAAATATCATAATATTGCATAAATATGATATTAATCATTCAGTATGATCCCAGGGATAAGCTAGGCTACTAGCATTCTATTGGATTGATGTTTATTAACCCTAGTCTTCCTGGTTAATCTGACAAAGAAGACTCCATGATAACGATATAGTAGGTAATTCCATGTCAAGTAAGCTGGTACTTGTCCTCAACTGCGGTAGCTCTTCCCTTAAATTTGCTATCATTGATCCGATTAACGGCGAAGAACAACTATCTAGTTTAGCAGAATGTTTTCATCTACCAGAAGCCCGTATTAAGTGGAAAATAGATGGCACTAAAAACGAAGCTGCTTTAGGTTCAGGCGCTGCCCACAGTGAAGCAATGGCTTTCATTGTCAATCAAATTCTCACCGCAAAACCAGAATTAGCGCAAGCCATTTCGGCTATTGGCCATCGTATTGTTCATGGTGGTGAAAAATTTACCAAATCGGTTATTATCAATGATGAAGTCGTTGAAGGCATTAAAGCCTCTATTCCATTTGCACCATTACATAATCCTGCTGGTATTATTGGACTTGAAGAAGCTAAAAAAGCATTTCCACATTTAAATGACAAGCATGTCGCTGTATTTGACACCGCCTTTCATCAAACCATGCCGGTTGAAGCTTATTTATATGCTCTACCTTATAATCTTTACAAAGAGCATGGTATTCGTCGTTACGGTGCGCACGGTACCAGTCATTACTATGTTTCCCAGCAAGCTGCCAAAGAATTGAATAAATCGATCGATAAACTGAATGTGATCACCTGTCATTTGGGCAATGGTGGATCAGTTACCGCGGTCGTTAATGGTCAATCGGTAGATACTTCAATGGGTCTCACACCGCTAGAAGGCTTAGTAATGGGAACCCGCAGTGGTGATATCGATCCAGCTATTGTGTTCCACCTTCACGATGCCTTGGGTATGAGTGTTGATCAGATCAATACATTATTAACCAAAGAGTCTGGCATACTCGGTTTAACTGAAGTTACCAACGATTGTCGTTATGTTGAAGACAATTATGACACTAAAGCAGATGCAAAACGGGCGATGGATGTCTATTGTCATCGTTTAGCCAAATATATCGCCGCTTATTGTGCATTAATGGAAGGACGCCTAGACGCTATTATCTTCACCGGTGGTATTGGCGAAAATTCAGCTTTAGTACGTGAATTAAGCCTTAAGAAGCTATCTTTAATTGGTATTAAATATGATCACGAGCGCAACTTAGCCGCCCGTTTTGGCAAATCAGGCAAGATCACAACTGACGATAGCATTCCCGCTCTGGTTATTCCAACAAATGAAGAGTTAGTTATTGCACAGGACGCGAGCCGTCTAACGGCATAAATAGATTAGAAACTGTCAGTCTACTGATTGGCAGTACTGAGTTGAACATCTTGCAATTGTTAAAGAGGTATTTGTGTCCCGTACAATAATGTTAATACCGACTGACATTAGTGTTGGCTTAACCAGCGTCAGTTTAGGGGTCGTTCGTTCAATGGAACAAAAAGGGGTTAGTCTTACGGTTTTTAAACCCATTGCTCAACCCCGTTTGGGTAATAAAGATCAGACAACTGAAGTATTACGCTCCCACTCTAGTGTTCAGGTCGCTGAACCACTAAAAATGAGTTATGTTGAATCCCTACTGGCTAATGATCAAAAAGATGTTTTAATGGAAGAGATTGTTGCACGATACCATGACAATACGCAGCAGGCTGAAGTTATTCTGATCGAAGGTTTAATGCCTACCCGTAAGCACCCTTTTGCCCAATCGCTGAATTACGATATGGCTAACACGCTGGGAGCTGACGTTATTTTTGTCACCGCACTGGGTAACAATACACCAGAACAGTTAAAAGAGCGCATTGAGTTAGCCCGCGCAGAGTTTGGTGGTGGACAAAATAAAAATATCACTGGGGTAATTATCAATAAACTCAATGCACCAGTTGATGAGCATGGCCGTACCCGTCCTGATTTATCAGAAATATTTGATGAATCAACGAAAGCCACAATCGCAAAAATTGATAGCAAAACGTTAGCTGACAATTGTCCGCTACCAATTTTGGGTTGTATTCCGTGGAATTTTGATCTGATAGCCACCCGTGGTATTGATATTGCGAATCATCTGAATGCCGCTATCATCAATGAAGGCGCATTACAAACCCGGCGCATAAAATCGGTTATTTTCTGTGCCCGCAGTGTGCCCAATATGGTCGAGCTGTTTCGTCCCGGCACATTGCTGGTAACCYCTTCTGATCGTCCTGATGTTATCGTATCTGCCTGTCTAGCTGCCATGAATGGCATCGAAATTGGCGCGTTACTGTTAACTGGTGGTTATCCTATTGCCAAGCCGATACACGATCTCTGTCACCGCGCTTTCGAAACGGGTTTACCGGTGCTGATGGTAGATACCAATACCTGGCAAACTTCATTAAGTCTACAAAGTTTCAGCTTAGAAGTGCATGCAGATGATCATGAGCGGATTGAAAAAATACAAAATTATGTTGCTTTGCATATCAACCAAAAATGGATCAATTCACTGACTGCTGATTCTGAACGACCCAAACGACTATCACCGCCGGCTTTCCGTTATCAATTAACCGAGCTCGCACGTAAAGCGAATAAACGTATCGTGCTACCGGAAGGTAATGAACCGCGTACGGTAAAAGCAGCGGCTATTTGCGCTGAAAGAGGTATTGCCACCTGTATTCTGCTAGGTGAACCTGATGAAATAAAACGGGTTGCCGCCGCGCAAGGAATTGAATTAGGCGCGGGGATCGAAATTGTAGCGCCTAAATCAGTACGGAAAAATTATGTTGAGCGCTTGGTTGAGCTGCGTAAAAATAAAGGCATGACTGAAATTGTTGCGCGCGAACAGTTAGAAGATAATGTGGTGTTAGGCACCATGATGCTGGAAAAAAATGAGGTTGATGGTTTAGTTTCCGGCGCGGTTCATACCACCGCCAATACTATTCGCCCACCGTTGCAACTAATCAAAACTGCGCCAGGAAGTTCAATCGTCTCCTCGATATTCTTTATGCTGTTACCTGAGCAAGTATTAGTTTATGGCGACTGCGCAATAAATCCAGACCCAACAGCCGGACAATTATCGGAAATTGCCATTCAGTCAGCCCATTCTGCCAAAGCATTTGGTATTGAACCGCGCGTGGCGATGATCTCTTACTCTACCGGTAACTCCGGTGCCGGTAGTGACGTAGACAAGGTACGTGAAGCAACCAATTTGGCGCAAGCGAAACGGCCAGATCTGGTGATCGACGGTCCACTACAATATGATGCCGCCATTATGGCCGATGTGGCTAAATCTAAAGCACCAAATTCACCGGTAGCCGGTCAAGCCACAGTGTTTATTTTCCCTGATCTCAATACTGGCAACACCACTTATAAAGCGGTACAACGCTCAGCTAATCTGGTTTCTATCGGCCCAATGCTACAAGGGATGCGTAAACCGGTTAATGACTTGTCCCGTGGCGCGCTAGTTGATGATATCGTTTATACCATTGCGCTCACCGCTATTCAGGCAACACAAAATCAAAAATAATGGATTTTGCTCACTAGTGAAAAAGCTGAAACACAATGTGTTTCAGCTTTTTTATTCATGAAACACTTAATCAATAACTAACCTTAATCGATGAAATGAAGTTTTACTAACCGCTAACTGAATGGAAAAAACACACTAATAGCTAAAAACTGGCTAACGCCCTCAATTTACTAGCTGAGTTTTATTCAATAACTGGTATGGTAGCGAAAACATTAAAACGATGTTTATCGGTAACAATTAAACTGAAATTACTTCCCCCATTTGCCAATTGTATATCATATTTGGCATCATCCCTTAACATAGGACTTTCATCAGGTAACCATAACGCTAGCAAATGTTTTCCGCTTTTTATATTAATAACCTGACAGGAAATACTAAATGTATATCCTCTGCCCGCAGCACACCTCTCAGCACCAGCAGGCAAAAAAAAACTGCCATTTGATCTAATGTTGCTCATCGAGTAACACAATAGCAATTGGCCTGACGTTTACTGGTCTGGCAAAACCATAATTTTTTAGGCTAAACTTTAAATCAAAATAATCACCGACTTTAACAAACAAAGGATAAATTGCTTCTTCAAGTGTCAACCTATAGCCAAGATGATCTCTAATATATTCAAAGGCGCTTCTTGTGATATAACTTTTCCTGGTTTGATCCCAAAAATAATCCCGGTCACAGATAAATCCTACATTTTCAAACCGTTTTAAATTTATAACCGCTTTGCGTAAAGCGGCTATACATAAATTTAAATTATGTATAATACTAAAAGTTGAAGCGCCTAATTCAGTAAAGCGCCAAATCGTTCCCCAGCCAAAATCAGCAGGAATAGCATTAAGGCACCAGGTATCACGGCCATCATCGTTGTAAGGCATTTCAACGTCATAGATAGAATTTACGCCAATTTTTTTCAGATCGTTATATACTGCACTTTGCCAAGTAAAGTCATTGCCAGTAGCATATTTATGCGCATCTAAGGTATAGTAATCATTATTAAAACCAATACGAAATTGGTCATTAAACTGTAATGGCCCAAGTGAGTTAATCAACATATCTCGATTAGACTTATAACGCATGGTTAGTTTTCTATTTGCCGGCATATAATCGGTATAAAATGTACGGTAGATTTGACGCTTTTCCTCATCTTGATAACAACTACCGTGTTGCTCGCCCCAGGTACCAATCCAACCAAATTGAAAGGCATACATTACGCCATTGGCCAATAGTGGCTTCAATTGTTGCATATGTTGTTTTACTTTTTCTACCTTGGGCTCCAGAATATGGTTAGCATATTTATAGACAAATCTAACCAGCAGCTTAACACCGGCTAATTTCGCTTGGCAAAACGCCAATTCCCAAACGAAATGCAACAAAGTAAATCCTTGGTCATACATAAAACTAGTTGCTGAATAGAGACTTGCATTTTTTGTCACGCTATTGAGAATAAAAAGAGGTTTAACTTAGAGAATAAAGGTTTGAAATGATCAACAAAGAGCGGCTGTTACGAGATAATCGTTT
>NZ_NHNG01000612.1:0-5648 GCF_002287155.1 Arsenophonus sp. ENCA | reverse complement strand
ACCGGTTTTCAAGGTATAGATAAACAGCATCCTAATACACAAATCCCAAAAAAAGGAACTCGAAAAAGACCTTTATCGCCTGAACAAAAACAAGAAAATAAAATAATCTCGGGCATCCGTATTACAGTTGAACACGCCATCGCGGGTATCAAGCGCCTCGGTTGCATGACCCAAATTTTACGGAATCGTAGACCCTTTATTGATGATACCTTCTTACTCCTTAGCGCAGGTCTTTGGAATTTCCATCTCAGAACAGCGTAAAATTTACTTCAATCACCGAAACACCCTTATTTCACTATTAAGCAACACGCTTTATATCGATGAATTCCTTGAATATAACTGTTGGCCATTTCAGCCACCAGCTGTGGCCTGTCTGAATAAGAACGTACACAAATGATAGGATTAGCTTGGTTATTATTGATATCAACCACTGGCGCAAAATTAAAATTAAAGCCTAAATGGGTAAGTTCATAACCATGGATCATGCCAACCAATTCACTCAGCTGCTTAGAACGCGTTGCACCTAATGCCATATTACCTGGCATCTCAGTACCATCTCGTAATCGCGTGACATAGCCACCTTCCTGGTCAACGCTAATAAATAATGGTAAGTTGCTGCGAGCCTGTTGCAGCGCATTAATCAGGTTTACGGTTTGTGGCGAATCGATTAAATTATCTCTAAATAAGATCACCGAACCTAAATGATAATGGTGAATAATATTGGCGATTGCTGGATTGAGTTTGGTCATCGCCATAGCATTTTTTTTGCGTCAATCCCCCAATGACGAAACCCAACATTAACATTTGCCCCAGTTTTTCTTCAAAACTCATGTGATTAACTAGTTGTTTAGCTTCTTCCTTTGGTGATTGCCATAGATCAGCTAATTGTTGATGGGTAATCACTTTCGCAGAACAAAAAAAACTTAACATACACAATGATAAAGCCATTTTATTCATTTTTATTCCTACATTGATCCGCCAATAAACCGTTAGTCACCCGATGTTAAATATTTGGGGTAAAATATACTAATGCTAACACGCTTCTCTAAGCAGCATATATTTTAACAAAAAACCTCACTTTAATACTAAGTAAGGTTTTTTATTTCTCATGCGATATTCTCTGATTTTTTTATTTTCAATCCTAAAATATAAAAAATATTCTGTCGATTATTTATTTATTTTATATTTTGGAATAATTAATGGTTTACCCGATTCAGGATCTGAAATAATACGGCATGGCAAACCAAATACATTTTTAATATTCTGTTCAGTAATAATTTTTTCAGGTTTTCCTTCAGCATAGATTTGCCCCTCTTTCATCATAATTAGACGCGAGGCATAACGTAAAGCCAGATTAATGTCATGCAGCTCCAACACTAACGTTTTTCCTTGCTGATGCAAACGTTGACAAAGATCAAGCATTTCAATTTGATGGGCTATATCTAAATAGGTTGTTGGTTCATCTAATAAAATGATGGGCGTTTGTTGAGCAATTGTCATCGCAAACCAGACTCGCTGACGCTGACCGCCTGATAATTCACTGACTAATTTTTGCGCCATAGGCCAAAGATCTACCGCCTTTAGTGCATCATGTACCGCCCGTTCATCTTCTGCTGACCACTGTAATAAAAAAGATTGATAAGGATAACGTCCGCGTGAAACAAGTTCATAGATAGTCAATGGTTCAATGATAACAGCGCCTTGTGCTAATAATGAGAGCTGCCGAGCAACCCATTTAGGTTTAGCATGGAAAACATCATTACCATCTAATCGAATTTCACCAGACTGCGGCTGCATAATACGACTAAAGGTTTTTAATAAGGTTGATTTACCACAGCCGTTAGGTCCGATAATGACACTAAATTCGTTATCATAAATAGCTATATTTACATCTTTAATAATGCTTTTTTTGCCATATCCAACAAAGACATCATGGGCTGTCAGCCGTGAAGCAACAAAGGGAGAATGAGTAGATGATACCATTAGCCTATTCTCCTAAATTCCAGATACAATAAGTACATTAAATAAATCCCACCAATGACTGCCGTGACTAAACCTACCGTTAAACGCCCAGGCGTGGGCAATATTAGAGTAATAAAATCAGCACTCAACATTAATAAAACGCCAACTAGCATAGAACAAAACAGTGCTATACCTTTATGCAAAATGAGTCGCCGGGCAATTTGCGGTGCCGCTAGCGCAACAAAAGCAACCGGCCCAACAACCAATACTGATAGGGTGGCAAAAATAATCGCTAATAATATGCTGATAATTTGCACCAACCGTACAGGAACACCAAGTGTAATAGCGATATCATTACCTAAACTGATATAGTTCAACTGTTTACCCAACCAAAACAGAATTGGCATAAAAACCAACATACTACTGATCAGCACAACATCCTGCCAACCCCTATTAGCCAAACTGCCACTTAACAGTGAGCGAATTTGTTGCGCCTGCTCAATACGCGTATTCGAAATGGCAAAATCAACTAACGCCATACATAAAGCAGCTACAGCAATACCTGAGAGCACAATTTTAGCCGTCTGTATTTCGCCATTTACGGCGCCATTAGCAACATAAACCAATAATACCGCAACAACAGCCCCTATTAACGCACCAACAGGAATAGGTAAAACACCAGGCCAGAATAGTAACGCCACCATAATGCCAACCGCTGCTCCGGCATTAATACCAATAATATCTGGACTGCCTAATGCATTACGCATAGTGATCTGAAAAAGTGCGCCTGAAAGCGCCAGCGTCATACCCGCACTGATGGCAACTAATGCTCTAGGTAAAGGGATCTGTAATAGAATAAATTGCTGATAACGGGTGTTCATCTCTAACCAAGGATTATCTATCCCTTCCCGTCCAAAGGCTAAAATCAGATATAAAAATAAAACTAACAAAAGAAATAAGAATAATATTCTACTGGACGTCTGCCATGAAGGAGCAATAAATCGTATATTTCCTATGCCAAATGTTTTAGTGCCCGTTTGATTAGCTGACAATTCGATCTGCATCATACTTTATTCTACCATCCTGCTATCAGTTGGTTTTTTGGCTACCCAATAAAGCAAAGGCGCACCAACTACCGCGGTAATAGTACCAACCATTACTTCTTCTGGCGCAATGACTAGTCGTGCTATCACATCAGATATTAATAACAAACATGAGCCTGCTAGCATGCTATAAGGCAATAACCAACGAAAATCACTACCTATCCAGGCTCGCATTAAATGTGGCGCCACTAAACCTATAAAAGCAATCGGCCCAGCCATTGCGGTTGCAACAGCCGCCAGCATGCTAACACTTAATAGCGACAATAGACGGGTACGCGCGACATTACCCCCCAGAGAATGCACAATGCCGTCACCAAAGACCATAATATTTAATGCTGCACTCAGTGAAAATGTTAAGATAATAGCCACTAATAAATAAGGGATTAACCAACCAGCCTCTGTTAACGATACTGCATTTAAAGCGCTCATGATCCAAAAACGATAACTATCCATCGCTTGTGGGTTGATTAGAACAATGCCTTGCACTACCGCCAATAAACAAGCATTGATAGCGACGTCGGTTAAAATTAGCCTTACCGGGTTAGTGTTAAGGTGACTACCACTCATAAAATAAAACAGTAAAGTGGATAAACTAGCGCCAACAAAAGCTGCCCAAAAATGAGAGACATTAGTTAGTACTGGCACTAAAGAGCAAAAAACCACCGCCGCTGCTGCACCGGCATTGATGCCTAATAAACCAGGATCGCCAAGAGGATTACGCAGCAATCCTTGCGTCACTGCGCCTGCTAACGCTAACGCTGCCCCCGCCATTAATCCAATAAAAGTACGGGACTCTCGTGCCTCAATGATTAAATCATAATAATTAACTTGACTATTAAACCAATAATGTTGCCAAACTGCTGATAACGGTACGGGTTTTGAACCAAAACTTAAACTGGCCAGAATACAAAGGCAGGTCAATAGCAACATTAATATTAATCCCAATACCCGGGAAATACGCCGCTTAGGATTTATCATGCTTGGCTAACTCCTGCTGCAGTAATGACATAAATTTTGGTAATCCCCAACGTAAACTGAGTGGCGAGCCATACGACATAGACATGACTAGCGCTTGATCCGTTAATGGAATATAAACGCCCTGACGAACTGCCCGTATCGATTGAAATAGCGGCTGAGATTCGGTTTGTTGTCGCTCTTTTTCGCTGTTATACCAGGTCAACAAAATATCAGCATCATTCAGTAAATCAGCATTTTCCAAACCAATATTGACAGCAAAACTACCAAAAGGAGCCGTGACGGTTCTTGCCAATGGCAATAATGACAAACCAATATGAACCAATGTATCTACCCGTGGATCATTTTTTACATAAATGGATAAACTATTCGCTGTCGTCCCAGCCTTAATATAAGCAAATTGATAGTTTTGTATATTAGGGATGCGATGACCGGCTGCGACTAACATCGCATCAAGTTCAGTGCTCAATTTTTTTCCCTGCGGTTGTTTATCTAATGCATTAGCAATTAATTTAATTTGCTGTTGCGGTGTTGTCTGCCAGGGTTTATCTGGATATGCCACCACCGGAGCAAAATAAGATAACGCATTAAAATCCGCTTGGGTAATACCTGATTGGGTTGCCAGAATTAAATCAGGTTTTAATTTAATAATTTTTTCTATATCCAATTCTGGATACATTTCAATGATAACCGGTAACCTGGCGCCACGCCGTTCAATTTCTTCCTTAAACCAGGGTAAATATCCTTGTCTATCGCCACCCCAATAATGTGACTCAATCGCAATAGGCACGATCCCAAGGGCTAATAAGATATCCTCACTACCGCTTCCCAATGCAACAATCCGTCGGGGTGATTGGTCAATTTCCGCTTTGCCAAGTGCGGTAATGATAGTTTTAGGATAAGGCCCATTCCCAGTCGAAACACAACAAACCCATAAAACGTTATGCAGCCATTAGATGAGCTAAAAATACTTCATTTGGAGAAAAATAGCCCAACGATTTTCGTCCCCGAGTATTAAGTATGTGCTCAAGTTCTGCAATCTCGTTGTCCGTGACTGAGTTGAAGTCCGTTCCTTTTGGGTAAAAACGGCGGATAAGTCCGTTACTGTGTTCATTTAAACCACGCTCCCATGAGTGATAAGGCCTGGCAAAGAAGACATTAGCACCGGTGATCTCAGTTATCTGTTTATGCATGGAGAACTCAAAGCGTGTTGCTTAATAGTGAAATAAGGGTGTTTCGGTGATTGAAGTAAATTTTACGCTGTTCTGAGATGGAAATTCCAAAGACCTGCGCTAAGGAGTAAGAAGGTATCATCAATAAAGGGTCTACGATTCCGTAAAATTTGGGTCATGCAACCGAGGCGCTTGATACCCGCGATGGCGTGTTCAACTGTAATACGGATGCCCGAGATTATTTTATTTTCTTGTTTTTGTTCAGGCGATAAAGGTCTTTTTCGAGTTCCTTTTTTTGGGATTTGTGTATTAGGATGCTGTTTATCTATACCTTGAAAACCGGTATCTGCCCAGATGGTTACCTCAGGAGGAATATGGCGAATTATATCGACTTTATCGAGTAAGCGTTTATCGTGACGGCGCCCATTTTTGCTCA
>NZ_NHNG01000252.1:0-5713 GCF_002287155.1 Arsenophonus sp. ENCA | reverse complement strand
AGCGGGTGCTCATGCAAGTGCGCTATTGTACAGCCTGGTGGAAAGTGCACGTATCAATGGTCTTAACCCGTACGATTATCTTCTGGCATTGCTGACGTCGCTAAAATCCCCTGATGAAGATATAGACACGAGTTTCGCACAGGCATATAAAATTCTAAAAATGGCTTAAAAGCAATGATTAATCTGCAAGTTACTAAAAAACATAAATTTTATTAAATTACAATAAGTTGTATTTGATTTATAAGGTTTTGACTATTTATATATCATGCTGAATTAAACTTAAAAATAGAGCGTTTTTTTATTGGTGCGAAACTCGTGATAGACTGGAACGTACTGCTGCCCTGGAAAATTACCTTACCTTAAACCACGCTACCTATCTCTGTGTGGTTCCAATGACGCTTACCTTTAACCCCTATCTTGATAATGAACGCGATACCCCACCGATTTACCTCCCCAAACAAGGGCAGGCCTCCCCGGTTTGCGCGCCGCGTTTTGAAGAGCGATTAAACCCGGTCGTGGTGGTTCAACGCCTGCGGGCGCGTTTTCAGGCGGCGGGCAAGGCCTGGCGTAGTGAATTTTACACCACGCTGACCCAACGCTTCCCGGACGGTATTCCTGCTGACCAGGTCGATGCGCTGGGTGATGAGCTGATGGGTCAGTCCACCGAGGTGGTGGTCAGTCTGGCCAGTCACGGTTAACGGGAGGCCATCATGCTGAAACTCAAAACCCTGTTACAACAACACAACCTGACGCAAGCGGCACTGGCCCGTGCGCTTGACCTTTCTGAAGCAACACTGGCGCAGATAGTCAATCACCACCAGTGGCCAAAACAGGACACCGACGCGCTAAAACACCGTATCCGGGCCTGGCTGCGTGACCAGGGTATCGCGGCGGACGACTGCTTTGACGGGGTCACGCCCAGCGGCAAGGAAAAGCACACACCACCTAGCAACGAGGAGGACACCATGTTACTCAAAAAACAGGTATTACTGCCTGCCACCAAAAAGCATTTTGGGCTGTTTCGCGCCCCATTTGATGACAACGCGGTACAAGGTCATGACGATGTGTTTTTAAACCCGGAGAGCCGTTATGTGCGCGAGGCGTTGTACCAGACCGCCCGCTATGGTGGCTTTATCGCCGTTATCGGTGAATCCGGTTCGGGTAAAAGCACGCTGCGACGTGACCTGACTGACCGTATTTATCGGGAAAACGCCCCCGTGGTGGTGATTGAACCCTACGTGCTGGCGATGGAAGACAACGACCATCAGGGCAAGACCCTGAAAGCCGCCAGCCTTGCCGAGGCTATCGTCCATACCCTGGCCCCACTGGAAAAACTCAAACGCTCACCCGAAGCCCGCTTCCGTCAGTTACACCGACTATTAAAAGACAGTAGCCGCGCCGGATACAGCCATGTACTGGTGATTGAAGAAGCCCATGCCTTGCCCATACCGACGCTAAAACACCTTAAACGCTTCTTTGAGCTGGAAGATGGCTTTAAAAAACTGCTGTCCATCGTCCTGCTGGGGCAACCCGAGCTGGGCGACAAGTTATCTGAGCGCCTGCTGGCGGTCAGGGAAGTGGTACAACGCTGTGAGGTGATTGACCTGCCGCCGCTGGATGACCACCTGGCTGACTTTCTTGATTTCAAGTTTAAACGCGTCGGCGGCGACATGAACAACGTTCTCGGCCCGGATGCAATACCGGCACTACGCCAACGCTTAAGCTGGCTGCGCCCGAAAAAAGACACGCCAGTCAGCCTGCTTTATCCCCTGGCTATCGGCAATCTGGTGACCGCCGCCATGAACCTGGCCGCGCAAAACGCCATCCCGGTTATCGACGCCAATATTATTCACAGTGTGCATTAAAGGAGGCTTTTATGCTGAACCCCGCCGTGACCATTAAAAACCCGTCAGCGATGACCTACCAGGCCATCCAGCAGCAGCTCAGGCAATGCCTGTCAGTGATGGACAACCTCAACCAGGAAGGTTTTACCATCCGTCAGTTTACTGTTGATGGCTATAGCCGTCCGACCATTACCCTGCTGCATGACCGACGGTGTGATGCGTTACATAAAAAGGGGCATGCCGTTCGCTATGCTCTGGGTACCGACAGTCAGGGCCGCTGGGAAAAATACCAGTTCACGCGAGATAACTGCCGAATCACCTGGGAGGTACGTTAATCATGAAAACACGCCTTGTCCGTATTACCGCTCGCCAATCGGTTTATCTGGCCAAAACCGTGGATATTACCGAACAGGACTATGAAGCCTATTTATCGATTTGCGAGCACTGCCGTGATTTTGATGAACAAGACCAGCGTCTTGGTGAAATCGCGGCCCGATACAACATGAATTTATTTGAGCATATTCAACACCGTGACGCCCTTGAAGACATTATTTTCGAGCGCGTTTAATCCCCGACATTTTAATTAAAAGGTAAAAAAGATGGCAAAGAAAATAACGCGGCTTAAAGCCGCGGCGGGTGCCTGCACGCCGCAAACCCGCGAACAGGTGATGGACGATATTAAACGGATGGGCGATATCCAGCGGGAAATGACCCGACTGGAGACGCAGATTAATGATGAAATTGCGCGGTTAACGCATCAGCATGCGGCTGATATTGAGGCCATGAAAGCCCGGATAACCCTGTTACAAAAAGGTATCCAGACCTGGTGCGACGCCAACCGGGAGGGGCTGACCCAAAACGGCAAAACCAAAACCGTTAACCTGATAACCGGCGAGGTGTCATGGCGTAACCGCCCGCCGTCCGTGTCCCTCAAAGGGATGGACGATATCCTGCAGGCGCTGGAAGAAAACGGGCAACACCACTGCATTCTTCGCAAGGCGCAGGTGGATAAAAATGCCCTGTTAAAAAACCAGGACACCATCCAGCGACTTAATATTCCCGGCATTACGTTTCGCAACCAGCTTGAGGATTTCATTATTACCCCCTTCGAGCAGGAGGTGACCTCATGAGCTATCAGGAAATAAAACATCTGCGCCGTCAGATTGAAAAACGCCTTAACCGCGCCATGCATCACCTGCAGGCAGACCATTCTGCCGCCGCTTATTGTGAATTTCAAAATGCCTTCGAGATATTGGCCGAACTCATCGTCACTTTAGATAAGGAAAACCCGTTATGAGTATTACCTGCATCAGCTGCCATCAGGCAACCCGTCACCTGAATCCTACCCAGGCAGACATTATCCAACAACCGGAAAGCGGCGAGTGGGGGATTGACCTGCTATTGGCCTGCCCACACTGCGGACAGCGGTATAGCGCCTGGGTACTTAACTGGGATGTCGTGCCACTAAAAGGTATCACGGCAAAGTCGCCATCAACGCCAGCTCATCATCAAACGCAGGAGGTAAATAAATCATGAACCTTGACCTTTGGTTAGTTTTTTTAGGGGGTGTCTTGCTCAGTGCGGTATTACCGGGCGCAGGCGCTATCCTCACGCTTAACCATGCCTTCCAGCGGGGATGGCGTAAGACGCTGCCCCTGATTGCCGGTCAGGCAACGGCATTAGCCTTGATGGTGCCCATTGTGGCACTGAGCACTCAAGCGTTACGCACTTCAGCGACAGCCTGGCTGCTGCTGAAAGGCATTAGCGTACTCTGGCTACTGTTTGCTGCATACCGAACTTGGCGCGCACCAATCATCATGGATGACTACGATGTTGTCGCATTGACCCGTGCCGCGCAGCGGTTCTGCTGGGGTTTTCTGACCGATATCACCAACGCCAAAGCGCTCGCTTTCCTGCTTGCCGCACTACCGGTCTTTCTTAATCCGGCCCAACCGTTAGGGCCACAAATTACCATCATGACCCTGACGATGGTGATTATCGATGCGCTGACGATGACGCTCTACGCGCTCATCGCCGCCCGCTTGCGGCCTTATTTTCAATCGCCAGAAATACGTCAACAACAAAACCGACTGTTAGCCGGTTTTCTGGTGTTCATTGCGGTCAGCATTTTTTTTATTGAACACCCCACCTTAATTCACTAAAAGCGGAGACATTATCATGTGGATATTAATTTTAGCGCTATATGCCAGTTCTTATAGCGATAATGCTTTTTCCTCCCTGCACACACAGGAATTTGACACGGAAACCGCCTGTCAACAGGCCGCCAAACAGTTCGCAGAAAAATTTGAAACGGTCAAGGATATGGATGCCAGGGCAATTTGCGTGAAGAAGTCATAGCGAAAAAGCGGCATGTAAACCATTCAATTGTATAATAATGATATTCATTTTATAATCCTTCAAAACCCGAAGGATTATTTTTTGCTCACTGCATAAGGAAACCCTGACCCCAACCACAACGATAAAGGACGCCCCCGATGACCCGACCAAAGTACCTGCAGTTAATCCATATTGCCGCCCAGCACCTCAAGCTGGACGACACGACTTACCGCCAGATGCTACACAGGCTAACGGGGAAAACATCGGCAAAAACCCTGAATATCGGTCAACTGGCTCTGGTTTTAAACGCCCTGAAAGCCAAAGGCTTTCGTATCCAACCCCATCACGCCAGTACAAAAAAGCAGACCGACCGTCCGCAAATCCAAAAAATACAGGCCCTGTGGCAGGCAATGGCCGATGATGGCATCGTCCGTGATGCCTCGCCAAAAGCCCTGGCTCACTTTGTTAAACGGGAAACCGGCTGTGATTCGCCTTACTGGCTGGATAGCCAACAGGCCTGTCAGGTTATCGAGAAACTCAAGCAGTGGCAAAAACGCGTGGCGAGGGCAATATCATGCTAGAGAATACCTTTCGTAGCAAAGGGCCGGAGTTACTGGTTGAGCTGGCCGAGCACACCGCCCAGACTGTCAGGCAGATTATCGACGTTGACCCGGCTGTTGCCAGCCAGATAGGCGATGCTGTGGCCAGTCAGATGATGGCGGTCTGGGGAGGGCAAAATGTCTATTTTCCGATGGGCCTGATATGGAAAGTCAGCCAGCGTGACCGGGAGATATTTGCTGACTTCAACGGCCATAACCACCACACGCTCGCGCGTAAATACAAAGTCTCGCTACAGTGGATTTATTCTGTGGTGAAGCGGGTTAAGAAAGAAGAGCTGGCACGTATTCAGGGCAGTCTGTTTGAAGATAATCAGGCTGGATGATGATTTAAACACACTATCAATACGTCAGCGTTTTTTTGTTACTATTATCATGACGATAGTGTCTACGAAAAGGAGATAAATATGCTTGATTTAACCCTGCTCGATTTACCCTGGGCAACACTGGTAACATTGACCTCTGGCTATATTAGCTACTTTATTGCCAATGTCGGTTTAAAAGAACACAATAAGCCCATTGATATCGTTTTTTCCACACTGATTTTTAGCCTGTTACCGACGGCGATATACCACTTAACACTCTGGTGTGGCTTCAATAAGCGTGTTGCTTAATAGTGAAATAAGGGTGTTTCGGTGATTGAAGTAAATTTTACGCTGTTCTGAGATGGAAATTCCAAAGACCTGCGCTAAGGAGTAAGAAGGTATCATCAATAAAGGGTCTACGATTCCGTAAAATTTGGGTCATGCAACCGAGGCGCTTGATACCCGCGATGGCGTGTTCAACTGTAACACGAGTTTCGCACAGGCATATAAAGTTCTAAAAATATCTAAAATAATGTTTTATCCGTAAGATATTTTATAATATAAAATATATATTTATTTCAATAACTTATGTGTTAATTAGCAATTTTTG
>NZ_NHNG01000508.1:0-6020 GCF_002287155.1 Arsenophonus sp. ENCA | reverse complement strand
TGAACTCTTACATCCTAATTGCCATCGACAAAAACATAGTAGGGCTGCTGGTTACGATCGTATAGTATCGTAACTTATAAAGGCTTGAGCGGTATGCGGGGAAACTTGCACGTACCGTTCTTAGGGGCGGCGTGACAGAGATGTCACGTTGCTACCCGACCCTATCTCCGGCCGTTGGTTTTCTACTCGATTATCTCTCCAACAGTAAAAAAAATTATTACCAATAGTGCCGGCTGTTGTCATGATATTGTCCAATCTTTAATTGATCCGATCCAGCAAGAGATCGGTTTAAAACCCGAACCAAAGCTCAACCGTACGCATGGACTATCTAATCTAAATCAATATGATGCTAGAATTGCGGCAATTGAATATACATTAGCGCACGATGATGGTATATCACTAAAAAATCTCGATCAGGCTCAGGTTATTTTACTTGGAGTTTCGCGCTGTGGTAAAACACCCACCAGCCTCTATTTAGCGATGCAATTTGCCATCCAGGCTGCCAATTATCCTTTCACCGCAGATGATATGGATAATTTACAATTACCTCTTGCATTAAAACCTTATATAAATAAACTTTTTGGTCTAACAATTAGCCCTGAACGTCTAGCTGCTATTCGTGAAGAGCGCTATGAAAAAAGTCGTTATGCTTCTTTGCATCAATGTCGGATAGAATTAACTGAGGTAGAGGCTTTATTTAGAAAACATAATATTAACTATTTAAATACAACTAACTACTCTGTCGAAGAGATTTCAGCCAAAATTATTGAAACATTTGGGCTAAGTCGTCGTATATTTTAACAATTTAAAATTAGCTGAGAAACGCTCATTACTTTAACGATATCTTAAACAACCATTAGATCCAGTTTATTTTCAGTTATGGTAATGCTAGTTTATTTGCCAGAAAATCGACTATATTGAATTATATATGAGATAAATATGTATAAAACCGATGAGTTAAGAACTCAACCTATTGATAGCCTTATTACGCCTCAAGCGCTGGTGGATGAATTTCCGCTATCCAAAGAAATCATCGAAAATGTGACAACGTCACGAAAATCAATTGAGTCAATTTTAATTGGCCAAGATCAACGCCTATTGGTGGTCATTGGCCCCTGCTCTGTACATGATACCCAAGCGGCACTTGAATATGCCAAAATGTTGGCTAAATTGCGCGGCGAATATAAAGATTATCTTGAAATCGTGATGCGTACCTATTTTGAAAAACCACGTACGGTGATTGGCTGGAAAGGTTTAATTTCCGATCCTGACCTAAACAATTCGTGCCAAGTTAACAAAGGCTTGCGTTTAGCTCGTGAGCTACTAACCAACATTAATCAACTTGGACTACCGACGGCAACTGAATTTTTAGATATGATAACCGGTCAATATGTAGCCGATCTTATTAGCTGGGGAGCCGTCGGCGCCAGAACAACAGAAAGCCAAATCCATCGACAGATGGCATCAGCGCTGTCATGTCCGGTTGGTTTCAAAAACGGTACCGACGGGAATATCAATATTGCTATCGATGCTATTCGTGCCGCACGTGCCAGCCATTTATTTTTATCGCCTGATAAGAATGGCCAAATGACTATTTATCAAACAAAAGGTAACCCTTATGGCCATATTATTATGCGCGGAGGAAAACGGCCTAATTATAGAGCTGAAGATATTGCCATAGCCTGCAGTCAGTTACGTAAATTGGGATTACCGGAACGATTGGTTATCGACTTTAGCCATGGTAATTGCCAAAAAATTCATCAACGCCAAATCGATGTTGCTAAAAATATTGCTCAACAATTGCAAAAAGGCTCGAGGGATATCGCCGGCATTATGGCAGAAAGTTTTCTAATAGAAGGTACCCAGCAAGTCACTACCGGCAAGCCACTTACCTATGGTCAGTCTATTACTGACCCTTGCCTAGGCTGGCAGGACACTGAACAATTATTAACTATACTTGCTGAAGCGGTAAAACATCGATTTTAGTCATTACAAAGGAGAATTTTTAAGTCACAATTAAATTAATTGTCAAACAAAATTCTTCCTTACTAATAGATTATTTTATCTGGCTAGATTTACTGAAATTTTTATTATTAAAATACCAAATGCACCACCATCAGCTATCTTTACCCTATACACTTGTATAATTTTTTATTAATTGGGCCTATTTTAACAATCGCGTTTACTATTTTGTCTGGTAATTAAAAATTTAACTAAAGTTTGCTATCAAGCCTGGCAATAAAATTATACCCATTATGCCGACTACAGAGGATATTTTTAGATGCAAAAATCTCTCGTCATCGCTAAAAATAGTGAAACTGAATTAGCCATATTGCCTGCACTGGCAAATCGACATGGATTAATTACTGGTGCAACAGGAACAGGTAAAACTGTAACGCTACAAAAAATGGCGGAAAGTTTTTCTCAAATTGGGGTACCGGTTTTTATGGCTGATGTAAAAGGTGATCTCTCAGGTATTGGTGCAAAAGGTGTATTAACGCCTAAATTGCAATCACGCCTTGAAGCGCTTGGCGTAACAGACTGGCACCCTGCTGCTTGCCCTGTCACTTTCTGGGATGTTTTTGCAGAACTTGGACACCCTGTGCGGGCAACCATCTCAGATATGGGGCCATTGCTATTATCACGGTTAATGAATTTAAATGATGTGCAAAGTGGTGTATTACAACTTATTTTTAAAATTGCCGATGACAATGGCTTACTATTGCTGGACATGAAAGATCTACGTTCCACAGTTCAATATGTTGGTGAAAACGCGAAACAATTTCAAACTGAATACGGTAACATTGCCAGCACCTCAATCGGCGCCATACAAAGTGGCTTATTAACCCTTGAACAACAAGGCGCTGATTACTTTTTCGGCGAACCTATGCTTGATATCGTTGATCTGATCAAAATTGATCCTAATGGCCAAGGGATGGTCAATATTCTTGCCGCAGAAAAGCTCTATAATCAACCTAAGCTCTACGGGGTGTTTCTATTATGGTTATTATCGGAACTTTTTGAACGTTTGCCTGAAATGGGTGATGTTGAAAAACCAAAACTGGTGTTTTTCTTTGATGAAGCCCATCTACTTTTTACTAATGCGCCAACAGCATTACTGGAAAAAATCGAACAAGTTGTTCGTCTGATCCGTTCAAAAGAAATTGGCGTTTATTTTGTTACCCAAAATCCACTTGATATTCCCGATAATATTCTAGGACCAGTTAGGCAATCGGGTTCAGCACGCATTACGAGCATTTACGCCACGTGATCAAAAGGCAGTTAAAGCTGCAGCCGAAACTATGCGAGCAAATCCAGATTTTAAAGCCGAACAGGCAATAACTGAACTTGGGGTTGGTGAAGCATTAATCTCGTTCTTAGTTACCGTCTTGAGAATCAACCTTAAAAACTAAAAATAACCCATGAATTTAATTCTGTAATTTTAGGTTATATACTCGTCGTCATTGAAGATGCTTGATTTTCCATGAGCAATGCCCATTTAATAGGTATGAACATTAATCTCTCACAAGAACAAAAACTAAAGCTCAGAAATCTTCACAGGGAAAGTCGTGACCGTCTTGTATGCGATCGGATACGGTGTGTTCTTTTGTGCGCCGATCGCCATGGTCAGCCTACCAGCTGCAACACTTTCAGGTTGCCAACAAGCGGATGCGATACTCTTCGGTTCAGTTGGTGGCCCGCAATGGGAACACCTGCCGCCTGCTAATCAGCCGGAGCGTGGCGCATTATTACCCTTACGTAAACATTTTCAGTTATTTAGTAACCTAAGACCCGCTCGTCTATATCCTAGTTTAAATAACTTCTGTCCATTACGGGCGGATATTGCCGCAAAAGGTTTTGATATTCTTTGTGTGCGTGAATTAACCGGTGGGATCTATTTTGGTCAACCTAAAGGACGTGTTGGGTCTGGTATTGATGAAAAAGCCTTTGATACCGAGATTTATCATCGTTTTGAAATAGAACGCATTGCGCATATCGCTTTTCAGGCAGCGCGTAAACGAAGCTATAAAGTAACATCAATAGACAAAGCTAATGTATTGCAAAGTTCGATTTTATGGCGAGAAGTTGTCAATGAAATTGCCAAAATTTATCCCGATGTCGAAATCAATCATATGTATATCGATAATGCCACTATGCAGCTCATCAAAGATCCTGCTCAATTTGATGTTATGCTCTGCTCTAATATTTTTGGCGATATTATTTCCGATGAATGTGCAATGATTACCGGTTCAATGGGGCTGTTACCTTCCGCCAGTTTAAATCAACAAAATTTTGGCTTATATGAACCGGCTGGCGGCTCGGCACCGGATATCGCTGGTAAAAATATTGCTAATCCAATTGCGCAAATCTTATCTGTAGCGCTATTGATGCGTTATAGCCTGCACCAACCACATATTGCTGATGCGATAGAAAATGCCGTCAATAAAACCTTATTGCAAGGTTATCGAACTCAGGATTTGGCATTAGATAAGCAATTTGTCAGTACCGATGAAATGGGCAGTATTATTGCCAGTCATATTATGCAAGAGGTTTAGATTATGGCGAGAACTTTATATCAAAAATTGTACGATGCACACATTGTCCATGAAACGGAAAATGAAACACCATTAATTTATATCGATCGCCATTTACTGCATGAAGTCACTTCGCCTCAAGCATTTGATGGATTGAGAGCCCATAACCGCTCGGTCAGACAACCCAATAAAACTTTTGCTACCATGGATCACAATGTTTCTACTCAGACTAAAGACATTAATGCTAGTGGTGAGATGGCTCGCATTCAAATGCAAACCTTGATAAAAAATTGTCAACAATTTGCTATTACTCTTTACGATTTAAAACACCCTTTCCAAGGTATTGTCCACGTCATGGGGCCAGAACAAGGCATAACTTTACCTGGCATGACTATCGTATGCGGTGATTCCCACACCGCAACTCATGGTGCATTTGGCGCATTAGCTTTTGGTATTGGCACATCCGAAGTTGAGCATGTCTTGGCCACGCAAACCTTAAAACAAGCTCGAGCTAAAACCATGAAAATTGAGGTCATTGGTAAACTAGCTAATGGCATCACAGCTAAAGATATGGTACTGGCGATGATTGGCAAAATCGGTAGCGCCGGTGGCACCGGTTATGTTATTGAATTTTGAGGCGAAGCAATTGAAAACTTAACTATGGAAGGCCGAATGACTGTCTGCAATATGGCAATTGAAATGGGTGCTAAGGCAGGTATTATTGCGCCTGATGAAACCACTTTTAATTATATTAAAGGCCGACAATTTGCACCAAGCACAGAACAGTGGCAACAAGCCGTTAGTTATTGGAAAACGCTGAAGACTGATCCCGGTGCTCATTATGATGCCATCAAAACTATCTATGCTAATGAAATCGCCCCTCAGGTTACCTGGGGAACTAACCCAGGGCAAGTAATTGCGATCGATAGCCCCATACCGTCACCAGATCAATTGCTCGATCCCACTGAATATGCTTCTACAGAGAAAGCATTAAATTATATGGACTTACAAGCTGGGAGCAAATTGACCGACATTAAGATTGATAAGGTCACGAGTTTCGCACAAAACTAATTTGGGTACGCTAATAAAACACGGATGTGCTCAGCAATAGCATTTTTGATTACGTCCCAATTTTGTTGATAAAGGGTTATTTTTTCAGATATACGACGTTTATGTTGTTCAAACCACGCAGAAATAGCGAGAAAAATATGATTTCTTTGCGCTCGGCTCGTGCGAGCCTGACAGCGTTCAATACCACAATTTTGTTTAACTTCTCGATGATAAACTTCAACAGACCAACGGGCATCCATGATAGATTTGACGTATTCACGGGTGGGATTCTCTTTAAACTAGTTGCTGAATAGAGACTTGCATTTTTTGTCACGCTATTGAGAATAAAAAGAGGTTTAACTTAGAGAATAAAGGTTTGAAATGATCAACAAAGAGCGGCTGTTACGAGATAATCGTTTATGTAAAGCAATCATT
>NZ_NHNG01000743.1:0-6657 GCF_002287155.1 Arsenophonus sp. ENCA | reverse complement strand
GTAAAGGCCATCGAAACAAACCGTTGTCCAAGACTCAGCAAGGGCGAAACCACAGGATTGCAAAGACTAGGGCACGGGTTGAACATGCATTTGCGGCGATGGAACAAATGGGTAGAAAACTGATCCGCACCATTGGACAGGTGCGCGCTAATTTTGCCATGACGATGATGGCAGCATGTTACAACCTAAAGCGGTTGGCGTACTTCCAGAGCGCGTGCATCGTGGCTTTCTGACGCCCAGAATGGGTCAAATGGCCCTAGCCAGGGCAATGTGCGATAGAATCAGTAGCGTGATAATCAAAAAAAATCTAATTATTTAGAATGAAAGCCAAGGGTTAATTGAAAATCTTGAGTTTTTCGAGGCGCCCTATAGATCTTACCCAGCAATTTAAAAACTACCATCAGTTGTATAGGTATTCAGTTGCACGGATAATATAATAATTCAGATCGATTTTAATGAATGTACTAATAGGAGTTTAAACTATGGCAGTAACTAAGCTGGTTCTAGTAAGACACGGCGAAAGCGAATGGAATAAAGAAAAACGATTCACTGGTTGGACTGATGTTGAACTTTCCGATAAGGGCCGCGAAGAAGCAACAGATGCAGGCCAGCTATTAAAAAAAGAAGGTTTTGTTTTTGATTATGCTTATACATCCGTTTTAAAACGCGCTATTCACACCTTATGGAATATTCTAGACCAAATAGATCAACAGTGGCTAACCGTCGAAAAAAATTGGCGGCTCAATGAACGTCATTATGGTGCTCTGCAAGGTTTAGATAAAGCAGAAACTGCAGCAAAATATGGTGACGATCAAGTTAAACTATGGCGCCGTGGTTTTGAAATTACACCACCAGAATTAACCAAAGATGACCCTCGTTACCCCGGTAATGATCCTCGTTATGCAAATTTGACCCCCTCAGAGCTCCCTGTCACTGAAAGTCTTGCTACCACAATTGAACGTGTTGTCCCCTATTGGGAAGAGGTGATTAAACTAAGAGTTGCTAAAGGTGAAAAAGTCATTATTGCTGCTCACGGTAACTCATTACGAGCATTAGTCAAACATCTGGACAAGATGAGTGAAGACGAGATCCTTGAACTTAATATTCCAACCGCCGTTCCATTGGTCTATGAATTTGATGAAAATATGCAACCGATTAAGCATTACTATCTTGGTGATCAAGCTGAAATAGCCGCTAAAGCAGCCGCGGTTGCTAATCAAGGTAAAGCAAAATAATCAAGTTAAACTTTATAAGTATAAGGCCACTTTGTGGCCTTATTAAGCATTAATTAGTTGCTCTTTTCACGACGGGTCCGAACCGCGTCTGCTAAAAGATATAATAATTTTTCACTATCTTGCCAACCAATACAAGCGTCTGTCACACTTTTACCATACGCTAGCGATTTATCTGTAGTTATATCTTGATTTCCCTCTAAAAGATGACTTTCAATCATCACCCCAATGATTGCTTTTTCACCTTGACGTATTTGATTAGCAACATTTTCAGCCACTTCAAGCTGCTTTTTATATTGCTTACAACAATTTGCATGACTAAAATCAATCATAATTTGGGCTGATAAGCCTGATTTTTGCAAACTCTCTTTAACGGCTTGTATATCTGATTCACTATAGTTAGGCTTCTTTCCGCCGCGCAAAATAATATGGCAATCATCATTACCGGTAGTATTTACAATTGCTGAATGCCCCCATTTGGTAACCGATAAAAAACAGTGAGCAGCTTTAGCAGCATTAATTGCATCAATAGCCACTTTTATTGTTCCGTCGGTACCATTTTTAAAACCTACCGGGCAAGAAAGACCAGATGCTAATTCACGATGTACCTGAGATTCAGTAGTACGTGCACCAATTGCTCCCCAACTAGTAAGATCTGCAACATATTGCGGAGTGATCATATCAAGAAATTCACCGGCAGTTGGTAAAGCTAAATCATTAATAGTTACCAATAAATTACGTGCAATACGCAATCCTTGATTAATATCAAAACTGTTATCCATAAAAGGATCATTAATTAAACCTTTCCAGCCAACAGTAGTACGCGGTTTTTCAAAATAAACACGCATAACAATTTCTAACTCATTCTTCAATTCATCATGAATTTTTTTTAGTTTTTGGGCATATTCAATGGCTGCTTTAGGGTCATGAATTGAACATGGGCCAATAACGACCAAAAGCCTATCATCCTTACCAGTTAGAATTTGATGTATTGATTCACGAGCTGTTTGAACTGTCAAAGCGGCTTTATCTGTTGCCGGAAATTTTTCTAATAAGGCAACTGGAGGTAATAACTCTTTAATCTGTTTAATTCTGATGTCATCATTCTTATAAGTCATCTTTTCTACTCAATGTATAGCTCTTTAGCCAGTATATTCTCTAAAAATAAAAGATGAACTCAATTTAACCTCTAGTGATAAAAATGTAAATATGTACTCATACTTATATTATAAATATTTAATGGCAATATATAATATGATATAAAAATTGTTAATATTTTTAAAATGATACTGTTATACCAATGTAAATAACTATTAACCTGCTAAAAATATTGAACCATTTTCTTTAGCTGATCGAGCCCAAAGGCGAAAACCATTGATTGAAATACCAAGTAGCATCAAATATTCAAATGACATTGCTAAAACACCTTGTAAGTAGAAAATAACAACACTAATAACATTGATAATGATCCACAGTAACCAGCTTTCAGCATACTTTCGTGTCATTAATATCATCGCAATAATTGATAATACCATCATGGTTGAATCCCAAAAAGGGAATGCATCGGGCTCTATTTGTACAGGTTCAAGATAAAAACCTAATAAATGAGCAATGTCCCAAGTAACGTGAGCAAGAAAAATAAACACTTTATCAATGTTAAAACTTAATAACAGCGTTAAAATAATGGCAATAAATAGTGTTACCACTACTTTTGAAAAACTCATCCAGTGGATCTTAAGACTTGCTTCATGATAAGCATCTACTCGACTCCAAGCGTACCAACCATAGGTATTCGCTGTGAAAAAGAAAATTTGTAACAACAGGCTTGCATACAATTGTATTTGAAAAAAGATAACCGCAAATAATGTAACGTTTATCAGACCAAAAAGATAATTGATAATTTTTTCCTGACTGGCAAGCCAAATACATAAAAATCCAGCTATTGTTGCCACAGCTTCAATATAAGATAAATTATAACCATTGCTGCCAAGAGCAATATGTACCATAGTATTACTAGTATTGAAAAACTCCATTCCTATTACCCTATTACCCTATTACCCTATTACCCTATTAACACTTATAATTCAGCTACTTAATACTAGCAGCAAACGACAACATCCGCTCCAAAGGTTTAAATGCTCTCTCTCTTAATTCATCATTAATCGATATTTCATGTAATTCACCCTCTTTTTTTAGTCCTTGTTCTATAGTTTTTAAGCTATTCATTGCCATCCAAGGACAATGTGCACAAGTCCGGCAGGGCGCACCTTCACCTGCCGTTGGTGCAATATAAAATGATTTCTCTGGACATGATTGCTGCATTTTATAAAAAATACTTTTATCCGTTGCCACAATTATTTGCTGATTAGGCAAGTTTTGTGCAGCTTGAATCAATTGACCGGTTGAGCCAACTACATCCGCTAAATCAACAACCGCCGCAGGGGATTCTGGATGCGCTAATATTGCCGCATTAGGATACAACATTTTCATTTTCTGCAAGGCTTGAATTTTGAATTCATCATGTACAATACAGGCAGCTTGCCAGCAAAGAACATCTGCCCCGGTTTTTCTTTGTACATAATTACCTAAATGACGATCCGGCGCCCAGATAATTTTTTGTCCTTGACTATCTAAATAGTCAATTAATTCAACTGCAATACTGGAAGTTACAACCCGGTCAGCTCTAGCCTTAACCGCCGCAGAAGTATTGGCATAAACAACCACCGTTCGCTCTGGGTGTTGATCACAAAATTCAGCAAACGGCTTTGCAGGACAACCTAAGTCTAATGAGCACTCCGCTTTCAATGTAGGCATTAATATTGTCTTTTCAGGGTTTAAGATCTTAGCCGTTTCACCCATAAATCTAACGCCAGCGACAATTAAAGTCGATGCAGAATGTCGTGAGCCAAAACGCGCCATTTCCAGTGAATCTGCTACACACCCACCAGTTTCTTCGGCCAGAGCTTGAACTTCAGGATCGGTATAATAATGCGCGACTATAACCGCATTTCTTTTTTCCAACAATAGCTTAATAGACCGTTTACAATAAGCCTGTTGCTCAATAGCAAAATTAATTGTGACTTACAAAAAAACCAGCTATTGATGATAAAATCATCAATTTTTGAATTAAAAATGACCTATATAAGATTAAAAAATAACYTATTTTTGTGTTTTTTAGATGTATCTAACTTGTTTTTATTGAAAGCAGTTTTATTTCACTATTGAGCAACAGGCTTAATGTAATAAGGAGAAAAATCCTATGAATGAATCCCCTTTTGTCAAAACCAGTGAACTGGCAAAGAGGTACAGAGTGTCAACTCACACTATCAGACTGTGGGCGGGTAACGGATACCAACGGCGGGAAGGTTTCCCACGCCCTCGGTTTAGATCTGATGAGCTTAATTTTGCCCGGCAGGATATTATGGATTGGGAGATGGGTAAACGATTTGATTAACTTTATTCCACCAGCGCTCATAAGCCTCTCGCTGTTCTTCCAGGTAGGTATGCTTGTCGTATACCTGCCAAACCCCCGGTAATTTATGACCTAACATGATCTCAGCAACATGAGGCTGAGTTAACTCCGCAATCCCCGTACGCATGGTTTTACGTAAATCGTGAATTGACCAGTGAGTACAGTTCTCAAATCTGTGAGCCATTTTTTTGTTGAGAGCGGTAATGAAAAAGGTATGACCGCCTATGCACAAAGGTTTACCCTTTGAGCCGGTAAATAAGTAATCACTGTTATCATTCAATTTTTTAGCAGTTTTAATCAATTCCTCTGCCGTTGGAATAATAGGTCGGATAATGGGCTTTTTGCTTTTTCGCCCTGTTTTATGATTCTCTGGCGGCACTGTCCATATTTTTTAGTAAAATCGAAATCAGTTATTTTTGCTTTTAACAATTCGCCTATCCGGCAGCCGAACAATAAGGCTAATTTGATTATCAGGGCATTTCTGGGGTTATAATCTAGCGCATCAATTAACGCGAATAATAGTCTGAGTTCATCTTCACTTAACACCCTCTAGCCTTGTTGTGTTTTTACCCCTAAATCCTGGGCTGTCACATCGATAAGCGGATTTAAAGAAATAATCCCCCTACGTATCCCCCAGCGATGGGCAGTTTTGGTATAGAGTAAAATCCGTGCCCCTATTGCTGGTTTTGCTTTTACCACATCTTCAATTAGCGATAACCAGACATGCAAGTGAGTTTCGTCATGAGGCAAATTGCCGATCTTGGGGAAAACATAAATTTCAAATGACAGTAGTATCTCGCCCGCTTTTACCTGTACATTTTTAAGAGATTTTTCCCACCAGTCTCGGATAACCGATTCAACCGTGAGAGCTTCAACTGCTTTTTGTTTACGGGTGCGTTTGACTACTTTAGGGTTTCTGTGTTGTTCCAGTTCACCACGGTAAAAAAGCGCACTATCACGCGCATCTTTTAAACTGATTGCCGGATAGGTTCCAATATCTATCCGATCACCTTTCCCCTGCCAACGATAGCGATATTGAAAAATGACTTTACCTTTCGGGGTCACGCGCACTGATAAACCCTCTCTGTCTGATTTTGTCACCATTTTAGCTTGTGGTTTGCCACTTACCGCTCTTAACCATGAATCGCTTACCGCCATCTTTTTTTCTCCTTGCGTCTAATCTTTTTATGATATTTCATGCACACAAATATGTACATAAATTTCATGACACAAGGATTATAATAGGCGACTAAAAACAGCTATTTCATACTGAGATAAAAAATAAAATAATTATAAAACAATGCATTAACTTTAATTTATCTACTATCAGTGGCTGTTGACGACTGTTGTTTATTGTTATAATTTATTTGTAATGTAAATAGGTAATAGGGGTTCCCGGCAGGATCAGAACATGATTAGCTGGCTCAAAGCTAGACTGACTATTTTGATACCCCAAGCCTTGTCGAATATTGACTGCCTGAGTTTTATCCTGATTTAATTCCCTATTGGGCCAAAAAAAGAAAAAATCACCTCGACCTGATCCGCTCGCATAAGTGGGATCATTACGATAGATATACTGACTATCAAAGGTCAGCTTATTTTGGCGTAAATCCAGCTCGATAATAACAGCTCCTGGGATTGGCTCCATAATAGTCACTGCATCACTATTAGCAATATTCTTCTTTATCTGCCGATAACCACCCTGTTTATAAGCCAAATCAAGATCGGCAAAATAGTTACCGACTATCTGTACACTGTGAGTTACCTTACCAAACGCTTCTGCCAAGGCCATAACTCCGATTCCTAGTCCTGCCAGCAGAACAGATAAAGCACCAGAAAAAGCAGCAACCGTCGGTGCCCCTAGCATGACAGAACCCATTCCTACACCAATAACCGCTAAATTAGTAATATCGACACCTAATTGAGCAGCAAAAACAGCGCGTTGCAGATCAT
>NZ_NHNG01000074.1:0-7320 GCF_002287155.1 Arsenophonus sp. ENCA | reverse complement strand
GTATGGCACCGGCAGTGATGTGCGAAATGTGGAAGATAACACGCCGCACCTGGTTATCTACGACTACCAAGACTCGCGCAGCGGGCGTTGCCCGAGCGAATTCCTGGTAAACTATACGGGGTATCTGCAAGTTGATGGCTACGCGGGTTATCATGGCACGGAAGCTCAACTCGTTGGCTGCATGGCGCATGCGCGCCGTAAATTTGAAGAGGCTCGGCGAGCCCAGCCGAATACCAAAGTAGGCAAAGCCATTTGGGCCTTAGGGTTAATTCAGAAACTGTACCGGATAGAAAAAACGTGTCAAGGGCTTTCTCCTGAAGAGATTTACCGACGGCGACAGAGCGAAGCGCGTCCATTGATGGAGGAGTTTGAAGCCTGGCTATCAAAGACGAAGGTGCTCCCGAAAGGCTATCTGGGTAAAGCCATTGGTTATTGTCAAAAACAATGGCCAAAGCTGATGCGCTATCTGGAGGATGGTCGTTTGAGTATCGACAACAACCGCGCCGAACGGGCGATAAAGCCTTTTGTAATTGGTAGAAAAAACTGGCTGTTTGCCAATACGGAATCGGGTGCCCATGCCAGCGCGCTATTGTACAGCTTGGTGGAAAGTGCACGTATCAATGGACTTAACCCGTACGATTATCTTTTGGCGCTGCTGACGGCGCTAAAATACCCAGATGAGGATATCGACTGGAACGCACTACTACCCTGGAAAATCACCTTACCTTAAACCACGCAGCAGCGCACTGTGTGGTTCCAATGACGCTTACGCTGCAATTAACTTTCCATCTTTTTGCAAAGCATCACAGCTAGGATATTCGTGAACATGGAAACCATGTATTCCAGGCACTAATCCTTGTAATTTGGGGGTAAATAATAAACCAAATTTTGTTTCCGTGATCTTAATTTCACCTACCGATTGGCCGTTATCTTTTTTAGTAACTATCTTCATTGGAACTATCATTGTATTGGCTAGCGATGTTGCAGTAAAAAAAGCACCTATAATTAGTAACATTTTCAATTTCATATATTAATCCTGGTTATGATTTAAAATAGCGACGAGATATAAACTAAAAATTAGGCTACTGATTTCAGTAGCCTTGTTTAATTATAGAAAATAGATAAAATTTTATTTGTTTTTTTCTATCCATTTGCCATCGATATAAAATGCACTCCAGCCAGTGGCTTTACCATTTTTTTCTGAGGAAACATATTGTTGTTTAGTCTTACGACTAAATCTAACAATCGTTTTATTACCCTCAGGATCGACCGATGGCGCCTGGGTTAAATAACTAAATTTAGCTGGCAGACGATCTTTAAAACGTACCAATTCTTCAACCAATGGTGCGCGGGTCTCTCTTGATTTTGGAAAAGTATTAGCGGCTAAAAATATTCCTGCTGCGCCATCTCTTAATACAAAGTAAGCATCAGATTTTTCACAAACTAGTTCCGGCAATGGAATAGGATCTTCTTTAGGCGGAGCCACTTCACCACTCTTTAAGATCTTGCGAGTATTTTTACAAGCATCATTGGTACAGCCCATATATTTTCCAAATCGACCCATCTTCAGATGCATTTCTGAGCCACATTTATCACATTCAATAATTGGCCCATCATAGCCTTTAATGCGAAATTCACCTTCTTCAACCTGATAACCATTACATACTGGATTATTCCCACATACATGTAATTTGCGTTTATTATCAATAAGGTAGCTATCCATCGCGGTACCACATTTAGGGCATCGCCGGCGGGCTCGCAAAGCATGCGTTTCCACATCCTCTTCTTCTGCTACCAGGATATTTGATAATTCATCTTCAGGAATTAAATTAATGGTTTTTTTGCAGCACTCTTTTGCTGGTAAGCTATAACCAGAGCATCCCAGAAAAACACCCGTAGAAGCAGTTCTAATCCCCATTTGCCGGTGACAGTCAGGACATTCAATCGATGTTAATACCATCGGATTGGGACGCATGCCACCTTCCTCGGGTGCTTTATTTGCACTTTCTAGCTGTTCGGTAAAAGCAGCAAAAAACTCATCTAATACACTCTTCCACTCGATACGATCTTCTGCTATCAAGTCAAGCTGATCTTCCATTCGAGCAGTAAAATCATAGTCCATTAATTCACTAAAATTTTCATCTAACCGGTCAGTAACTATTTCACCTATTTTTTCAGCATAAAAACGGCGATTTTCAATTTTTACATAGCCCCGATCTTGGATAGTTGAAATAATAACTGGATAGGTTGATGGCCGGCCAATGCCGCGTTTTTCAAGTTCTCTAACCAGAGAAGCTTCGCCAAAACGTGCTGGAGGTTTAGTAAAGTGTTGACTAGGACACAATTTATCCAATTCAAGCTGGCTACCAACTTTGACCATAGGTAATATTTTATCTTCATCACCTTTGCGCAACGCGGGCATAACTTTAGTCCAACCATCAAAACGCAAAATACGCCCTTTAGCCTTCAACTCAAAATCTCCAGCTTTGACGGTTATTGTCGTTGAATCAAATTCAGCTGGTGTCATTTGACAAGCAACAAATTGGTTCCAAATCAGCTGATATAGTCTTTTGGCATCCGCTTCCATCTCTTTTAGAGCATCAACACCAATGTCAATATTAGAAGGACGAATAGCTTCATGTGCTTCCTGCGAACTTTTTTGGTTGGTGTAAACATTCGCCTGTTTAGGCAGGTATTTGCTGCCAAATTTATGGTCAATATAATTGCGAGCCATACTTAAAGCATCCTGACTTAAGTTAGTTGAGTCAGTACGCATATAGGTAATATAACCTGCTTCATAAAGACGCTGTGCCATCATCATGGTTTTTTTAACGCCAAAGCCAAGACGTGTACTTGCCGCTTGTTGCAGGGTTGAGGTAATAAAAGGGGCGCTGGGTTTACTAATTGTGGGCCGATCTTCACGATCTGACACCTGATAATGGGCATTTTTTAATAATGCAACGGCAGCATCAATTTGTGCTTTGGTGACGGGTTTAAAAGGCTTACCCTTTTCATGTGTCACTTCCATTCGAATCAATGCCGTATCTACGGTCAGTAACTCAGTATGCAGCTGCCAATACTCTTGTGGGACAAATGCTTTAATTTCGCGTTCCCGTTCTACAATCAGACGTACAGCGACTGACTGAACACGACCGGCAGAAAGGCCGCGAGCAATTTTTTTCCATAATAACGGTGAAACCATATAACCAACAACCCGATCTAAAAAACGCCGAGCTTGTTGAGAATTAACACGATCAATATTTAATTCACCAGGATTATCAAAAGCTTGCTTAATTGCATTTTTAGTAATTTCATTAAAAACTACTCGACTAAAGCGCTGATTATCACCGCCAATCACTTCTCGCAAATGCCAGGCAATCGCTTCCCCCTCACGATCGAGATCCGTTGCCAGATAGATATGCTCTGCGTCGGAAGCAAGCGATCTTAATTCAGCAACGACTTTTTCTTTGCCAGGTAAAATTTGATAATTGGCTTTCCACCCATGATATGGGTCAACTCCCATTCTATTTACAAGTGCCTCATGTTCATCTTTTTTTACTTTTTTAACCTTGTTGGCTGAGTTTGTATTCTTTTGTGAGCTGGAACCACCACTTTTTGGCAAATCACGTATATGCCCTACGCTACTTTTAACAACGTAGTTATTACCAAGGTATTTGTTGATAGTCTTGGCTTTTGCCGGGGACTCCACAATAACAAGAGCTTTACCCATAATTATCTTTACCTAAAATATTGTCTAAGCGTACTGACTTTCCAGCCAGATGGAATGAAATCTCTTTTTATATTGCGTCAGATTCACAATATATCAACTTTTTTTTGCTTAAATACTTTGCCATAAAGATAAAAACCTTTGTTAATTCATACTGTAAACAGATTCAATAGTACAATTTTGTCAGCAAAACAATGACAAAAGTAAAGCATCGTAAGTAATAAAAAGCCTACACTCTACCTGATAAAAAATGATGCGCAACCACTTATTTTATTCATAGGTATTGTTATGACAACAAAAACCACCTCAATAAGTTATGAATAGATTATAAAAAAAATCAATAAAATTATATAAAAAGTAGCAGAAATCTAGTTCAAACAGATATATAAATAAAATTTTCAGAAAGAAATTAATTTCCAAATAAAATAACTTAATAGTGCTTTATAAAATTGTTTATCATGTTTTTAAGTAATTAATTAATATTTTATTTGCAATTAAATAATTAAGTTTTAACTATTTCATTATAAAAATACCGGCTGAAAACGCCGGTATGTATTTCTTATTCATAATTTAAAGTAGTGGCCTCTGTCCTCTTTGCCACCAGCGTATTAACAACTTATCTGCATTTTCTACCATGCTGCCCATTAAACGATCAACAAAACGTCTGGCCGGAGTATAAGTTACCTCAATAATTTCACGAGCATCAATTTGATTGATAATAATGTCATCACTAACGCCTATTTCATCAATTAATCCTTTTTCCTTTGCTTGGATACCATACCAATGTTCACCTGTTGCCACAGCATTAATATCAAGGGTCGGTCGTTTTTGATGCACAAAATCTTTAAATAGCTGATGTGTTTCATTTAAATCTTGCACAAACTTCTTACGTCCTTGCTCGGTATTTTCACCTAATAAAGTTAGTGTACGTTTATACTCTCCAGCTGTATGTAATTCTACATCAATATCCTTTTTCTTCAGTAATCGATGAAAATTGGGTACTTGCGCAACTACACCAATAGAGCCAATAATTGCAAAAGGAGCTGCTACAATACGATCGGCGACACAAGCCATCATATAACCGCCACTGGCCGCAACTTTATCCACCGAAACAATTAATTTAAGGCCTTTTTCCCGTAAACGATTTAGTTGAGAGGCAGCTAAGCCATAGCCATGCACAACGCCACCTGGACTTTCAAGCCGAAGTAATACTTCATCTTTGTTATCAGCAATTGATAAAATTGCAGTAATTTCTTCACGTAATGCATTGACTTCATGAGCATTCATGCTGCCTTTGAAATTAATCACAAAAAGACAAGGTTTTTTTAGCGTTGTTTGACCAACTTTAGCATCCGATTTCTGCTTTTTTTCTTCAATTTTACGTTGTTTTTTATAGGTTTTTAACCAAATTTTATATTCAGCGTCACTCATCTTAACCTGTTGCATCTCACGCTGACGTTGACGATAGGCTTTACTTAAATCAATAAGTTTTAAATCACCTTTTTTGCTCTGTTTACGCTGTCCAAAACTAAAAATAACTAATGAAATTAATATAATAGCAACAACTACTGTTGCTATTTTAGCAACAAATAATCCATACGATGAAAGAAATTCCACAATTCTATCCTTCTTTACAGAATATAAACAATAGGGGTATTGTAACTAAAAACTTGATAAAGTGCTTATAGCTCTTATTAATAAATTTGAATAATCAAAAGTAGGAAAATATCATGCTACCATACCAAGCTAAAGCTGATTTACTTAAGCAAAAAACCATTTTAATTACAGGCGCTGGCGATGGCATTGGACGTGAAGCAGCATTAACTTATTCACGTTATGGCGCCAATCTTATTTTAGTCGGTAGAACAACCGCAAAACTAGAACAAGTCAAACAAGAAATTATTTCTAATAGCAAATTTACTCCTTCAGTTTCTATTTATCCCCTTGATTTATTAACAATAACCGAATCACAATGCCATGAATTAGCAACTGACATTAGCCAACATTATCCCTATCTTGATGGTGTATTACATAACGCAAGCATATTAGGAAAAATTGCGCCGATTATTGATCAACCTATAAAACTTTGGCATGAAGTTATACAAATAAACGTTAACGCAACTTTTATGCTAACACAAGCCCTACTACCACTGCAGCTACAAGCACCAAATAGTTCATTAATATTTACCACTTCAAGCGTCGGCAGACAAGGTCGTGCTAATTGGGGGGCCTATTCAGTTTCCAAATTCGCAACCGAAGGTCTAATGCAGGTATTATTTGATGAATATAAAGATACTAATTTACGTGTTAATTGCATTAATCCCGCTGGCACAAGAACGCAAATGAGAGCCAATGCTTTTCCTTCAGAGGATCCTATGCAGCTAAAAACTCCACAAGAAATTATGCAGATATATCTTTATCTAATGGGAGAAGATAGTATTAAGAAATCAGGAGTAAGTTTTGATGCACAGCCTAATCGTAAACCCGGTGTGGCAATTTAATATTTAGCTATAAAAACTAACCGCAATAAAAATTAATAATAAATGATATAAGCAATTATCAGACAAAGTGATTAGTCAATTAATGAGCTTTATAGTTATTTACTGGATGCTGCTTTAATATCCCTGCATTAAAAATCATATTTGTTTGATTAATAAAAGCAGAATAATCATCACGATCATGTTTATTCTGCCCTAAATGAAAAGTGCTATAAATTTTCGCCATATTGTAAATATAGTGGTAATATTCATCATAGATTTGCGCTTTTGATTCTATATTACTGATGTTTTTATAATCATCAACAATTTCAACAATTTTATTAGCATAAGATTGTAAAGAATAATTATTAAAACTTGCAATTGGAAGTGCATATTCAAACGAATGCGTTACCGTGTTTTGTTCCTTTATTCCTTTATCAACAATATGAATATTATTAACTTTTGATCCTACTACTGACAAAAAATCAATAAACTCTTCTTTAGTAAAACATTTTGTTTTCACTTGACCATCTGATTGTTTACTTTTATTCAAAGCTAAAACATTGAGAAAAGATGCGCCTATAGGGTAATCACATTTAAAAACATTATTGGGCACCTCGAAAAACTCAAGATTTTCAATTAACCCTTGGCTTTCATTCTAAATAATTAGATTTTTTTTGATTATCACGCTACTGATTCTATCGCACATTGCCCTGGCTAGGGCCATTTGACCCATTCTGGGCGTCAGAAAGCCACGATGCACGCGCTCTGGAAGTACGCCAACCGCTTTAGGTTGTAACATGCTGCCATCATCGTCATGGCAAAATTAGCGCGCACCTGTCCAATGGTGCGGATCAGTTTTCTACCCATTTGTTCCATCGCCGCAAATGCATGTTCAACCCGTGCCCTAGTCTTTGCAATCCTGTGGTTTCGCCCTTGCTGAGTCTTGGACAACGGTTTGTTTCGATGGCCTTTACGCTGAATCTGGCTCCTATAGCCGTTTGCCTTCAGCCAAGCTTCCCGCTCCGCAGAGGGATAGCCTCGGTCGGCGTAGATATTGCGATTGGTGTTGGCCTTGTCAATGACCCTTTCGAAATGCTGACTGTCGTGGGTGCT
>NZ_NHNG01000421.1:0-7533 GCF_002287155.1 Arsenophonus sp. ENCA | reverse complement strand
AAAAACATAAATTTTCTTAAATTACAATAAGTTGTATTTGATTTATAAGGTTTTGACTATTTATATATCATGCTGAATTAAACTTAAAAATAGAGCGTTTTTTTATTGGTGCGAAACTCGTGATATAGTAAGGGCAGCATAATGAAATACAGCATAGAAATACCCAAAGCGAAAATCGATGAAAACGGTTTTGCTAAAAACAGAGGCTGGATAAAAACCTATCTGTCGAGGAATGAACCGCCGTATGAATATTTTGGCGCGACAATGGAATTAGTCTATAAAGGGGTGAGTGTCGGTCAATATTCCTATATTGATGCGCCAGAGATACCCGATAATGACGAAATTGCAATTGTTCGCAGTGATGACGGTAAACAGTGGCTATACGTGCCAGACCACCGCGGCAAGACGGTATTTAATACCGACAATCGTGCTTCTTATACCATTGACTACATAGGTGAAATAAAAATCGGCTTCACTTTATTAGCGCCCTCAACACAATTCGATAAATGGGATGGCAAAAAATGGGTAACCGATAATCAGGCGATGAAAGCAGACCAAATCAACACCGCAAATCAAACAAAATTACAGTTAATCGACGAAGCGGAATCAAAAATTACCCTACTTGACCGTAAAGTACGATTAGGAATGGCGACCAATAGCGAGAAAACCGCGCTACGGGCTTGGGAAATGTACAGCGTGAAACTGAATGATATTGACACGGCTACCGCGCCCGATGTTGATTGGCCTAAGAAGCCAGAATAGACAATACAGCCCCATCACAGGGGCATCCTATTAGCAACGTTGGAGAAAATGTGTTAATTCCGCTTTATGCCAGTTTGAAAGGGCACCATTTAGCATTAGCTGATTATCCTGTGTAGCCTGAGATAACAAAGTTTCAATTTCAGCGATAACTTTGTCGGCATTTTCACGTTTGCGGATAATTCGTTTAATGGCTGTTTTTTCTGCATCTGCTATTTTATCCTGAACTTCTTCCGTTACGTGCCAGATACGTTCACATTCAGATGCGATAGAAGGGACTAGCCGTACTTCCATAGGATAAGGTGAGGGAATACCTGTGACTTCTCTCAATGCATACCAGATAGCATTATTCCATGCATTTCTAAAACGAAAGTTTTGAGTCATTAATGCAATGATACGGGCGAGATTTTGAGTATCTTTGCTGCTGAACTTTTCGTGAGCTTCGGGTTGGTATTTTGGATGCTCGTACTTGCCTGTTTTACGGATTGAAGGAAGAACTTCATTTGTTACCCATTTGCGAAAACGATGAGGGAGTGTTCCTTGTTTGACTGCATCACGGCAACGGAGTACTAATGTATACATGCCTGATTCTGATATTATGTTAATCTCTCTTGCCATCTTGTCTATTTTTTGCGCCTCGGTTAAACCTAGGTACAATCTTTCATCATCATCAAGCTTATAAAGAGCATCGCTGACATTAGAAATTTTTAGAGCCAAACAAACATCAGAAGCAATAAACCAAGGATTGCCATTAATAGTGACAGTACGAATTTGATGATTTTCAAATGAAAATGGAGTAACAATTAACGCGGTCATGATGACCTCCAATGGTTAACTTAATCTACCACCACCTTAAGATGCGAATCTAATGGGTGGTGAACTGGATGGAGTTCGCATTACCGGAGTTAACCAACCGGTGAGCCTTATGGCTCCTCCAATCCAGCACACCATTGAATTGTGGCTAGATTACGACATTAAAAAACACGCTCGCGGCGTGCATTTGTCGCGGTTAACTTCAATCGGAATGCGAATGCCGACATCTGATTTATCAGATGCAAGTAAACTATAGCGCATGATTTCTTCTTTCGTCAATGGGTATTTAAACAAGTTCGTTTGTTGCTGTTTTCATATCGGCAACAAGGAGCTATCAGATTTTTTCAGTGTGTTCTCGTGGGTGACACCCCAAAATAAATAAGAATATTTAATGTATTTAGAGAAGGTTTTCATAAGTATGACGATTAGCAAACACTTTATAAAAAGGTAATTTGATTGCGCAAAATTCGCTGAAAAAGTTGTGCTTTTTTATCATTTTTTAGTGAGGGTTTTTCCCCCATTTTTCCCTAGTTTTTCCCCTTACAAATTTCAGGCACAAAAAAACCAATCATAACTGATTGGTTTTCTTAGTAAATCTTGGTCGGCATGAGAGGATTTGAACCTCCGACCCCCGACACCCCATGACGGTGCGCTACCAGGCTGCGCTACATGCCAATATAGGCTCGCTATACTACCTTTTTTTTGGTTAAAATCAATAGCAAGTACTACGACCGCTTGATTTTTAAGCATTAATTAGTATTAAAACGGGTAGATTCGGCAAAAGCTCTTAGCAGTTGAGTTAAATCAGGTTTTTCATCTGTTATTTTATTGCCTTTATCATCAAAAATATAAACCTCTCCATTTTGATTAAGGTAAAGCGTTTTATTAGTAAAGTTAATAATCAGTACTTGTTCATCACCTGATAGAACCCAGGATTGGTTACGTTTAGAGGTAAAAAGATCTTCTCCTTGAGAATAGTCTTCTGGTGAATTATCAACATAAAGTAAACGCTGCATTAAGGTGGTCATAATATCTTGATGACTGGTTAGCTTATTAATTTGCTGTGGCGGGGTATTAGGCCAATATACCCATAAAGGCACCTTCATTTGTTTAAGATTAAATTTACCGTTAGTGAACCATTTTGTTGTTTCATGAGTTTCTGGGTTGCTACTATGGTTTGCCGTAATGACGACAACGGTATTGTTTAACATATTTTTTTGTTTTAGCGCATCAATTATGCGTTTAATCTCATGATCTAATTGTAACTTATTGTCACTTTGCGATTTATGATTATCAAAACCATTAAGATTAAGAAAAGAAAACCACCGAGTCTGGTTTTCTATGCTATCTAACCATTTTACCCATTCATTGGTAGTTTGATAATCATTACCGGCAGTATTTTCGGGTAACGAATAATCTGCCAGAATTGCATGACGAAATAATGGTGAGCTAAAACCATTCGATGAAAACAGACCAAATTGATAGTTTTGATATTTTAATGCTTCAATTAGGGCGGAAGGTTTTCTGCTATTAAGTATACTATCTAAATAACTAGGTGATAAACCGTAGAATAGGCTAAATAGCGCCTGTTGGTTTTGGATACCTGTACTGAGATGTTGATTAAATTGCGTACTGATTGATTTAACAGTATTCAATGCTGGCATACCTTCAGTGTTATCTTGATAGTTAAGATTATTAACGACCAGTAGTAATAAATTATACTTTGGTGCTTGTTTTTGATAGCTAAGGGGTTTGAGTGGATATTCAATAGACAGTGCTGAAGGGTTGCCTTCTTGTTGTATCTTGCGTTGATATTCCACTTGATCGAGATAACCATAGCGTTCAAGAAATTTTCTCGCTGTCATTGGGTGAGATAGGGGATAGTTAGCTCGTTGTATAGTTATTGGGCGATAAAAATTTGCATCAGCCCAAATATACATTAAATGGGAAGCAACAAATGCTGTGATGAAAATACCTGCCAAGGGTTTAGTGAATCGTTGACGGTTTAGGCTGCGTAATTTTTGCCAACTCCAGGTAGTAAATAACATCTCAATTAAAAAAATGATAGGCACACAAATAAACATCAACTGCCATTCTCTCGCCATTTCGCCGTTTTTAGGATTTATTAATAACTCCCATAGTAGTGGTGTTAAATGGAGGTTATAGCGTGAAAAAAACGCAATATCAAAAATGAGAAAAGTCAGTATGGTGGTGGTAAGGATGGTGTATAGAAATCTTAGCAGTCGCTGTGAACCAATAATGAAAGTAATAGGAAAGATGATTAAAAGATAACAGGCAAAAATAACAAAGCTAAAATGCCCAAGCCAGCTAACAATAGCATAAATACGGCCGAATAACGTACCCGGCCAATCAAAAACAAACAGATATCGGCTACTTAATACTAAACTGAGTACTATATTGAATAACGTAAACCAGTGTCCCCAGCTTGTCATTTGGGAGACTTTTTCACGATAGTTTCGAGAGTTGGTCACCATGTAATATTTTATCTGCTAAATTAGTGAATTTTTTCTTCATTAACAGAAGCAAGTAACGCCTGAGCGAAAGATTCTGCAATAGTTTTACGCTGAGTCAGTGTAACAGTTGTATTAATTAAGTTTGTCACCATGTTACCTAATACTATCAATGATAGATCAGTTGGAGCTTTATATTTTTCTAATACCTTGACTAATTCTAGGAGTAGATGTTCAATTTGCTCATCACTATAACGGGATGATTGTGGCATAATAAAAATCCTGAATGAATAAAGCTTTATATTTTAGCGTATTATTGTGTTTTTTGCTGTAGCTGTTTTGTCTAATTTAACTGGATAATTTCATTTAGTAACATTTTAAATTGACCGGTTTCCATAAGTTACAAATCTTATTATATGCCCATAATACAAAAATGTTATATCAATAGATATCAATTTAGCCGCCGGAAAAAGTTATCGATGTCTGAATACCATTGATCTTTATGCCATAAAGAAAATAAGGAGTAAATGATGAGTCTGGATATTTGCCAGATTGCTTTACATCAGTTGATCAAACGTGATGAACAAACACTAGAGGTTGTGCTGCGTGATTCTTTATTAGGCACGGATAATATAGTGCAAGAAATGATGGCAGAATTGCATCGAATTTATGGCGCTAAAAGTAAAGCCTTTGCCACTTTTAATCAAGCGAGCGAATTAGCTGAAGCATTAGTGGCTTTGAGAAAAGGAGATGAAAACTTTTTGGGATTTAGCCGTGCGGCTACTATTCGTTTGCGGGATGAATTGGCAAAATATCCGTTTGCAGAAGGTGGGGTGGTACTGTTTTGTCAATATCGTTATTTGGCGGTAGATTACTTATTGATAGCTGTATTAAATAGCTGTAATAGTATGTTTGTTAATGATAATCTGGAATTGAATACTACTCATTATCTTGATATTCCGCATGTTGATATTGTTGCTCGCATAGACTTGACAGAATGGGAAAGAAATCCCGCATCTGAACGTTATTTAACTTTTTTAAAGGGCCGCGTCGGGCGTAAAGTATCTGATTTTTTTATGGATTTCCTGTCAGCTAGCGAAGGTATGAATGCTAAAATACAGAATAAAGGATTACTGCAAGCCGTGAATGATTATTGTGATTCGTCTGAGTTAAACCAGTCCGCCACACAAGAATATCGTCAGCAAGTTTATCGCTACTGTAATGAGCAACAACAGGCCGGAGAAGAAATTGAATTAAAGTGTTTATCAAAAGAGTTGCCTGCTTTAGGAGAGCAGAATTTTGCTGAATTTACGCAACAAAATGGTTATCAATTGGCAGAAAGTTTTCCACCAGATCGTACGACTCTCAAACAATTAACCAAATACTCAGGTAGTGGTGGTGGCTTGACCATTAACTTTGATGCTTTGTTACTTGATGAGCGTGTTTTTTGGGATCCGGCAACGGATACGTTAACAATTAAAGGTACACCACCAAATTTACGTGAGCAATTAGAGCGTGGCAAGAAAAGTCCTTGATGATGGTAAAAACAAATAACGCCGCAAAAGCGGCGTTATTGATAATTGGCTTGGTAAAAAAGCGCAATTTTGCGTAATTAAACCCGCAAGAAATCGATATGGGTTAGTTTAGGCTTAAACGGATGACGTTGAACCGCTTGTACTTTAACTTTGGTTTTTTTCCCATCAACCACCAGTGTTAATACTTCATAAAACTCTGGCTTGCTTTCTTGGTTGATAATTTCATCATGGCTGAGTTCAATAGAAACGGGTTCCTGATCACCACCATAGACGATAGCCGGTAATTTGTTGTCTTTACGCAGGCGGCGGCTCGCACCCTCACCCTGCTCTTTGCGGATTTCTGCATTAATCGTTAGCATGATTTGTTCTCATAATATAAAAAGACTCTGCAACAGGCGACCCAGTGGCAGATCCGATAATAAAAACTTGTTAGTGATTGCTAATCAAGCGGGCGGCATTTTAGCGAAAAAAATGCTCTACAGCAATGAAAAAGATGTCCTAATTTTAGGGCATTGATATTCATTTCAGTAAAAACAGCGATATAGTAAATACAAATGGAAATCATGTTGTTAATAGAGGTCGTCAGCCAGACGATACTTTCCTTGGTAGTCAAAAATTTTCTCTCTTATTTGCCAAAACTGGCTTTTTTTACGTGCGATAACAAAGTTAGGATGACGTAATGATTCCTTTTGACGCAGAACATCGGCTGCAGTTTGCCATTGGAAGGGAAGGCCTGGAGCTCGCTGGTGGAGCAATAGAAAACGTTGTTCAAATACTTTGCGCTGAGCTGGGGTTGTTAATCGAAACAGTTCTGAGACGCTGCTACCATCTTCATCATAGTAAGTGGCTTTTAACCATTCTCCTTTCTTATCATATCCGGTAGTCAGTTGCATGCCACCGCAACGAAGGATCAGGGAATTTTTCAATTTTAACGCCGCTTTTAACATATCATCTGGATCAACTAAAATTGCCTGACATTGATAACAACGTCGTGCTGCAATGTCATTTTCAGCATTGCAGCTGGGACATTGTTTAAAACGAAAGCGAAATTCACACTGTTTTTTTGTCCATTATGCTTTTCTTCCCAGCCTTGGCATCGACGGCCGTAATGTTCAATGATTTGACCGCCTGGATCGCTTTTCCCCCAAAATAGGTTAGCAAAATGACAAAGTGGGCAAAAAACCTGAACTGGTACGTTTTGTGGATCACTTTTAGGGCTGCCAACTTCTGGCATATAAAGATCATGGGGATTTCCTGCATAATCAAGAATAATACACTGGCTTTTGTTAGGAAATAATCTTAATCCGCGACCAATTATTTGTTGATAGAGACTAACTGATTCAGTGGGACGCAAAATAGCAATCAGATCGACATGAGGAGCGTCAAAACCTGTAGTTAAGACAGAAACATTGACTAAATAGCGAATTTTTTGCGCTTTAAAGGCATCAATAGTTTTTTCACGGACGATTGCCGTCGTTTCTGCGCATATTAATGCAGCATCATCATTAGGTAATAATGTCAAAATTTCTTTGGCATGTTCAACGGTAGCGGCGAAGATCATACAGCCCTGGCAGGAATGTGCATATTCAATAATTTGCTGAATAATCAGGGGAGTGACTCTATTCTGACGTTTAATTGTCTGATCCAAATCAGCGTGATTAAAAATACCTGTTTGGCTTATCTGCAATTGACTAAAATCATACACGAGTTTCGCAGTCTCTAAAAAAGAAGTATAAATTTAAAAACAAGAAAAAATCAGGATGTTCATATTTTGTCCGGTTATCCATGCATTAAAGATATCTATAAAATATTCTTGCAAGTAAGCAGTAAGCCTGTTGCTCAATAGTGAAATAAAACTGCTTTCAATAAAAACAAGTTAGATACATCTAAAAAACACAAAAATAGGTTATTTTTTAATCTTATATAGGTTATTTTTAATTCAAAAATTGATTATT
>NZ_NHNG01000144.1:0-7944 GCF_002287155.1 Arsenophonus sp. ENCA | reverse complement strand
TGTGTTAATTGCGCCCAATGCGAGCAAAAAAAACAATGTACACAATCCAAAGATGGAAGGAAAATAAAACGCTATCCGGAAGATAAACAGCGAGATGAACTTCGTTTACATATGGCTACTCCTGAGTCTAAAAAAATCTTGAATCAGCGAAAGAGCATGGTTGAACCTGTGTTTTCAGCATTGCGGGGAATTCAGGGTTTGGAACGTTTCCGGCGTAAGGGATTATTAGCGGTAAAGCTCGAATTTACCCTGCATGCAATGGCCTATAACTTATCAAGAGCGGTTGCTCTGATATTATGGATGATTTTCAGTCTATTATTTGTACAAACTAAAATCAGAAAAAGAGAAAATCTGCACGGTGGGATATTGTTGAAAAAAAAATTCCACCCCTTTTGCGACAGCCTCTAAAAGGCGGAGATACGGGCTTACCATGTTCCACTCAGAAAACACAATGGGTTAGGTTCTGTCTACTTCGCCGATAGCTTACTTTGTCCGTGTATTCCCAGCTTCAAAAGGAATATCCAGCTACTGTGCCTTTTGGCCACAGCCTATCAGTACCTTTGGCTGTTTCTGGATGACGACGTTTATTTAACAGTTCACATAAGTTAACCATACCATCAAGCCTAGCGTGCAAGCCGTATTGGTACTCACAGCTCTTACTACATTGTCCCGACCGCTTTAAACCAGTTAGTTACCTATCTCGCTTGGGTCAGTAGGCTATCGTTGACGGAACAACGGACTTTGTCAGTGCGTTATTCTGCAAGCAAAGCAATTCTCTAAGCGACTTCATGTCGCACTGATGTCTTCCAGCCAAGTGATATTGCCGCAAGATCTGCCAAGCGATTTGCAACAAAATCAACAATTTCTCTATTCGCCTAAAAAGAAACCTGCGGCAAATAACGAAATATGGCTTGATCCACTTGCCAATTGGACAAAAACCGCACTCGAAAATAATAAACAGAATTTACTACAGGAAGTTTTACCGCAGATTGAACGTACAATGCTTGAATGCGCTTTAATCCATACCAAAGGCCATAAACAAGAAGCCGCTCGCTTACTCGGCTGGGGGAGAAATACTATTACTCGTAAATTGAAAGAATTTGGTATCGGGTAGTAAAAAAGAGCTGAAATGTACAGCTAAACTATCCTCTGTGACCAACTAAATCAAACGTGAAAATTGACGTTGACGCATTTGGTTGCGTAAATAAATATCAAAACACATACATATATTACGGATCAATAATCGGCCTCTAGGGGTAATTTGTAGCTGTCTTTGACCAACATTCACCAAACCATCTGCTATCATTGGTTGTAATAACTGTAAATCTGCAGAAAAATAATTTTTAAAATCAATCTGATAGCAATCTTCAATTTGACCATAATCTAAATGAAAATTGCAGATCAAAGTTTTGATGACATCACGTCGAATACAGTCATCCTGTGTCAAAGATAAACCTTTCCACAATGCATGTTGATGATTTTCAATAGCCTGATAGTAGGCGCTTAAATCTTTTTGATTTTGTGCATAATGATCGCCTAACATGCTAATTGCTGACACACCAAGTCCGAGTAGATCACAGTTTTGCTGAGTGGTATAGCCCTGAAAATTACGATGTAAAATCCCATTACGTTGTGCAATAGCCAGTTCGTCGTTAGGTTTAGCAAAATGATCCATACCAATAAATTGATAACCATTTTGTGTTAAGGTAAAAATCGTTTGCTGCAAAATAGCCAGTTTTTGTTCCGCTGTCGGTAAATCTTGCGGTTTTATTTTGCGTTGTGCGGCAAAGAGAGCCGGTAAATGGGCATAATTAAACACACTTAAACGATCAGGCGAAAGGGCTAATACTCGCTCTAAAGTAAAAGCAAACGTTTCCGCTGTCTGTTTCGGTAAACCATAAATCAAATCGATACTGGTAGAACTAAACCCCGTGTCTCTGGCACGTTGAATCAAAGCGAAAATAAAATCTTCATCTTGCTGGCGGTTAACTAAATGCTGTACTTGTTTATTAAAATCCTGTACGCCCATACTCAAGCGGTTAAAACCCTCGTAGCGCAAGTGATCAATAACATCCAATTCTATTTCTCGCGGATCAATTTCAATTGATATTTCGGCATCGGTGGCAAAATGAAAATGTGATTTCAGCATTGCCAATAGTTGGCTGATCTGGGATTTACTCAAATAGGTTGGTGTCCCACCGCCCCAGTGCATTTGGGTAACAGTACGATTAGTAAATAATTTCGCTTGTTCTATGATCTCTTTTGCTAAAATCAGCAGATAGTTATCTACTTTATGTTTATGACGAGTCACCAACTTATTACAGCCACAGAAATAACACAGCTTATGACAAAACGGAATATGTACATAAAGAGACAGCGGTCTGTCAGGATAGCGACTGGCAGCAATAGCAAAATCACTATCACTGTAGTGTTGATTAAATTCTAACGCAGTAGGATAAGATGTATATCTGGGCCCAGAATAGTTATATTTTTGAATGAGGGAAAGATCCCAAATAATACCCTGCTCTGACATATTTTTATCCTTCAATAATAACTATCTGCTATCTTATAGCCAGACTCACATTACTGTATTTGCTGCCACTATCTTAACTGATGAGAGATTATCATAAGATGATGTAAATGGGATAATAATCTAATTAACTAAACTATTTAAGATCAGTAATATTGATAATCAAAGGTAATTATTGATAAATTATTTATGATTAATCAGTAATAAATATTACTATTTTATTAGGCAGTAACAGCCATTTTTACTATTAAATAGTTATGAAACAAACAATGCTTACTTCCCTTTTAAAAGCCGCATAATATCATCTGGTTTATCATCATCTTCTTCGTCATCAAGCTCAATACCAACTATTTTCAGCAAAGTATCAATGCGATCCAATTTACTATCAACATAAGTCATTTCATCTTTGGCCAATTTTTTACCTTCTTCAAGATCAGTTAATAACGCGGCCAGACGTTCATCATTTTCCAATAATACCAACTCTTCTGCGGGTGATAATATTGATTTTTCTACCTTGTTTATTTTTTGCTTGTTGGTATTTAAGGCTTTTTCTTCTTTAGCATCAATGAGTAGAGGGATCGGTTTCTTACTACCAATGCGCGGATCTTTCTCAATTGATGGATAATTGTTATTTTGTGCATTAGATCTTTCTTGATAACGGCTACCTGCTATATGGCCACGCTTTTTTTTCTGTTTTTTTCGTTCACGACTGGCTAAATTTAGCGATTCACGATTTTTTTTCATCTTATTAGCTGCTTTTCTCTCATTGCTGATTTTCAATTCTATATTTAACACAATAATATGATATGTGGATGACTTATACTAGATACGGTAAAATTAGAATAAATGAAAACTTCGATATAATAATTATCGAAGTAATGTAAATAAATTATTCAGTTATTTATTAATGCTATTACACATCAACCAAAATAATTTTTGCAATAAATAACAGCGAAACAATAACGACTGCCAAACCAATCTCACGCCACCGGCCTGTCCCTATTTTCATGACACAGTAAGCAATAAAACCTAACGCGATACCTTCAGTGATAGAAAAACTAAAAGGCATCATAACCGCTGTGATAAAAGCGGGTACTGACTCGGTTAAATCATGCCACGCAACACGTGTTAGACTCGACGTCATTAAGACACCAACATAGATCAGTGCGCCAGCTGTTGCATAGGCGGGTACCATACTAGCTAGCGGTGAAATAAAAATTGTTAATAAAAATAGCGCGCCAACCACAATTGCGGTTAATCCTGTACGTCCACCTATCGCAACCCCAGAACTACTTTCAATATAGGCAGTTACTGAAGATGTTCCCATTGCGCTGCCTGCGACCGAACTTAAACTATCAACATAAAGCGCCTGTTTCATCTGCGGAAACTTACCTGTCTTATCAGCCAAACCCGCTTTATCGGTAACACCAATTAAGGTTCCTGAAGAATCAAACAGGTTAATCAGCATGAAAGAGAAAATAATGCCAGACAAAGCAATATCTAGTGAGCCAATCATATCAACATGTCCAACAACCGTCATGATGCTAGGTGGTAGCGCAAAAACACCATTATATTGGACATCACCTATAATCATCCCAATCAGCGTGGTGATCACAATAGAAACAAGCACCGCAGCATGAATATTGCGTGCCGCTAACACGACAATGATAAAAAATCCCAAGATCCCCAATAACACATTCGATTGGGAAAAATTACCAATCGACACCAAGGTATCTGGATTAGCAACAATAATGCCAGCATTTTTCAATCCCATCATGGCAATAAATAAACCAATACCACTGGTAATACCAACCCGTAAGCTTAAAGGGATATGCGCAATGATCCAGTAGCGAATATGAAAAAGCGTTAAAAGAAATAAACCAACTGCTCCCCAGAAAATTGCTCCCATCGCCACTTGCCAGGAATAGCCCATAGCACCAACAACGACAAAAGCAAAAAAGGCATTTAATCCCATCGCAGGAGCAACAGCAACCGGTAAATTAGCAACGAGCCCCATCATAATACTACCTAACGCTGCAACCAGGCAGGTAGTGACAAAAACAGCTTTAATATCCATTCCCGCCATTGATAGAATTTGTGGGTTAACAAAAACGATATAAACCATTGTCAAAAACGTCGTCAATCCGGCAATGATTTCTGTTCGAACTGTCGTGCCATGTTCATGTAATTTAAACATGCGCTGAAGCAAACTCTGTTGTCTGATCGGATCTATTTTATTCATATATTTAGCCTAATAAAAAAGTTTTTTTGCTCTATCCTAGAATAAAATTAATCCAAATAGTTAATTATAAAACAGAAAAAGGAAAACAATATCTGACATAATGATGCGAATGAATATTCAACACAGTCATTACATTGAAATAAGGCTTCGTGGAATCAAAAAGAAAGTGATATAAATAGCAACGAATCAATCACCCATGTTACCAATCTTTCATTTACCTCTAAAAGGCATAAGATAGAATAACGGACATTAGAAACAAACCAACTGATTTGGTTGCTTGCCTGATAATAGAGCCTGTGACGACCGATTTTTTTCTAAACGACGTAAGATTTGATTTGCTATCAGCTCAAGTGAAAAACACATAATGAAATAGATTAAAGCAACAAATAGAAAAATTTCCATTGGATAAATCATTTCTCGATTATTTATTTGAGTGGCTAAAAATGATAATTCTGCCACTCCCACAATATAAGCCAATGAAGTATCTTTAATTAATGCAATCCACTGATTAATAAAAGAGGGGATCATCATCCGTAACGCTTGCGGCAATATAATATTCCACAATACCGCCCAACGGGTAAAACCTAGCGACATCGCCGCTTGCCATTGCCCTTGACCTATAGCCAAAATACCTGCTTTTACTCCATGCGCTAAATAAGCTGATGTGATCAAAGCTAAAGCACAAATTACGGTCGTCAATTCAGGAATATCCGTACCTAGTAAAACAGGTAATAAAAAGTAACTCCAGAAAATTAACATGATGACAGGTATAGCCCGAAAAAAACCTAACACAGCTGCCAGTAAATTTGCCCACCAACCATTTAACATCGCCAATGCAATTCCACCAGCAATACCGAGAAAAATAGAGATACTTCCTGCTAATAAACTTATTAACAGAGTCAGTGCTGCACCTTCTAAAGGGCCATCAGGAAATATACCAAATAACAGATAGCGCCAATTTTCAGCAATCACTGTAAAATCCATGTTAATATCCCTTTATTAATAGACGCTGCTGACGCCATTGTCCCCAAGCTTCCATCAAGGCAATAATGGCAATATAAAGAATTGTCGCCACACCAAACGCCGTAAAGGTTTGTAAACTTTGACTTTCAATCTGACGAGCAACATAAGAAAGCTCAGCAACACCAATTGCCATAGTTAGGGAAGAATTTTTTACAATATTCATATACTGCCCCAATAAAGGCGGCATTACGATTTTTAGCGCTTGGGGTAAAACCACATAACGCATGGCTTGCCAGCCAGATAAACCTAATGCTAATGCAGCAAATTTTTGTCCTTGCTTTACACCATAAATACCAGCTCTTAATTCTTCAGCAATAAAAGGCGTAGAGTAGAGAGTAAAGCCAATCACACCTGCCAAAAATTCAAATGATGGCCATGCGAGCTTAATATCGAAAATAGCCAGCTGATGTGGTGTATTTAGCCATTGCATAACTGATTCGGGTAATATCGTTCCAGCGGCAAAATACCAAAAAAAAAGCTGTATTAATAATGGCGTATTACGAAATAGTGAAATATAACTAATTGCCAACCAACGCAAAAATACGGTATTGCTATCTCTAGCAGCAACGACAACAAACCCTAGCAGGGTTGAGACGACTATGGCACAAAATGAGATCCAAATAGTAATCAGTAAGCCCTGCCAAATCCAATCAAGATATTCAGGGGCTAATAGCTGGGTAGAGAAAAAATGTTCAAACATTTATCCAACCTATTTATGATGAAGCACTCATTTAGGTATTTTTATTAAAAATAATATTTTTTTACTTTTCTAATGGTGCAAATCTAAAATCACCACGAGGTAGTGCTGCTTTAGTTTCTGGACCAAACCAACGATTATAAATTATTTCTGCCTGACCATTTTTTTCTAATTTCAATAAAGTATTATTTACCGCTTTAATCAAATTCGTTTCACCTTTAGCTGCTACTAATGCTTGATATTCACGTGTAAGACTAAAAGGTGAGATCTCATAATCTGCTTTAATTTTTGCCGGTAAGTTCCCCAATAAACCAATCAGTTTGGCATCATCTTGCGTAATAGCTTGTACATTGCCATTTCGTAATGCAGCAAAAGCAAGCGGGGTATCATCGTAAGATATTACTTTAGTATTAGGATAGCGTTCACGTAGAGTAATTTCCTGCACGGTTCCTTTATCTGCACCGATACGCAAAGGAATAATATCATCAGCCGTTTTTAATACCCCAATACGTGCGATAAATTTCTGCCCAGTAGCAAAATCAGGAATTGAAAACTCAACTTGTTTAGCACGTTCGTTGGTGATGGTAAAATTAGCACCAATCAGATCCACTTTACCTGCTGTCAATAGCGGTATTCGATTCGCTGGATTAGTTGGACGCAATACTAATTTAACACCAAAATCTTTAGCAATCGCTTCTGCAATATCAATATCATAACCCACCAATTTTTTAGTTTTAGCATCAATAAAACCAAAGGGAGGATTACTATCAAAAACAGCAATACGGATCACACCGGTTTTTTTGATACTTTCCAATTTATCTGCTTTTGCCAACCCAGTAACCAAGGCTAATGTGACAGATAATACAGTTGCAATAAGATTGAATTTCATTTCACTATTACCTTTTACTGTCAATTTTTTGTATATTTATGTTTATTCGAGTCAAATTATCAATTCACAGTTAGAACATGAAATAATATAAAAATCTATGGTTATTCCAAAAAGGAATAATCATGAGCTAAAAAATAAACATTCAATGATCGCTGAAAAGCGTGTTAATGACCACCCTTAGTTAGCATTTTTTCTACAAAATCCCCACCTAAATGACGGAAATCTTGCCCTTTTAAATAATAGAAAATAAATTCACAAATGTTTTGGCAACGATCACCTATTCGCTCAATAGAGGCTGTCGCAAAAGGGGTGGAATTTTTTTTTCAACAATATCCCACCGTGCAGATTTTCTCTTTTTCTGATTTTAGTTTGTACAAATAATAGACTGAAAATCATCCATAATATCAGAGCAACCGCTCTTGATAAGTTATAGGCCATTGCATGCAGGGTAAATTCGAGCTTTACCGCTAATAATCCCTTACGCCGGAAACGTTCCAAACCCTGAATTCCCCGCAATGCTGAAAACACAGGTTCAACCATGCTCTTTCGCTGATTCAAGATTT